>JAYEOK010000067.1:0-45339 GCA_034722915.1 Thermodesulfobacteriota bacterium
TTGAACAAAAATTAATAGGAGTTTTTTTCGTATTCAAGGCGCGAGGCGGGAGCATAACGGGTTACGTGAGCAACGAGCAACACAGAAGACGGAAAAAAATATGCCCCGGAGGAAATACCCTTGGGGTACATTAATTTGTTCAAGTTATTTATTGTACGTTCCTTAGTGCCTTACTCCTGAAAAGCTGTCATAAAAAACAAGAAAATGAAAAGTTCGTTTAACGTGAGCCAGTTGAACATACCAACAAGGCACTTATACCCCTCAAGGGGGTACTGAAATGAGTGCCGGCTTCACTTACCGTTTACCGGTGTTAGCTCTTATTTCCTCGAGTAATCACCATTGACATAATGTGAAAATGATGAACGATAAATTTTTAATCGCTGACAATTGTTCTAACTTTTGCTAATGCGTCACTTGTTACGGCACTCATTGCTTTTTCGACAAACTGAATACCTCTTGCTGTATAATCGATCATTTTTACTTGTTGACATAACACTACGCCCTTAACTTTCTTGCCATTAAGAGCGACCTCAAAGCCATGCCCCCGAACTCTGCTTGTGATCGGTGCGACCATCGCTAATTTTATTTTTTTATTAAAAGGGGTCGGCGAAAGAACAAGGGCTGGCCTTTTACCCATTTGTTCATGGCCTGATGCAGGGTTAAAATTTGTCCAAACAATATCACCACGTTGAGGAATATACTTTTTCCTGATCATTACAAAGCTTCCTTGCCAACGGGCTCAGAATTAAGCCATTCTTGATCTTCTTCGGTGAGATTCATTGCTTCAGATTTGCACTGATTCAAAAGTTCTTCAAGTTTATATTCTTTTCTTTTTTTAATAGGTGTAATAATAATTCTACCGTTGACAGCCTCAATCTCGACTTCTTGGTCAAGGTGTAGATCGATGGATTTCACAATAGCTTGTGGAATCCTTGTTGCTAAACTATTACCCCACTTTTTAATTACCATTTGCATATCATGCCTCCAAGGTGCGTATTTGAACTCTATCTACATTTCAATGTAATCCTCCTTAAAAGATGTGTCAACATTGTTTAAACATACTTAAGAGAGGGATAGAAAAAGGGGAGTGGGAAAAATATAAAGAACAAATAAAGTATCAGATTTATTTTACATCCTGATGCCGACTGCATCCGACTGCATCCGACTCATTCGTTAAGAGGAACAAGCTAGGAGCCTGTCCGAGAATAGACATTTCTTCTCAAATCGAGGCATTTTTAAAAAATAAGCGCAGGTGCCCTGTAAGAAATGCCCTTGGGGTGCATATAGTTGATATTCTGAGCATTATTTTTTCTAAATAACGAAGAGTTGGGGAGAAAGGGCACTTGTACCCGTAGTTTGGGTGTTCTCGGACAAGCTCCTAGTGGCAATATTTCAAATTGAAGAAAAATTCATTCCTTATTTTACAAATGCTTACGACTGTCTTTCTCGATTTTTGACGTAGCTTTCAACAGCCTCTTTTGTATTTAGCTAGTACCAGGCCGAAAAGCCTTTTTCAGCCTCCGGCCTCGACAGTTTAGGGTTGCCTAAGAGGACACAGCCTAGCAATAACGATTATCCATATCGTTATGGCAGCTCCAATACCAGATTTCACAGATTTTTGACGGACGCCACCATTTGACGACCAGTCTAGAGTACGACAAAAACCTACGCCGCTTTTTTAAGTTTTTCTTGCTCTTCCAGCAATGCCAATTCATTCTGACGAATCTTGACTCCGAGTTGCTGGATGTTACGCGCTAACACAGCAAGAGAAATCTTTTTTTCAATATCTGGTTGGAAAGGCGGTAAAACCTGACAGAGGTTTTTTCATCCTGAGTACCCATCTGGAAATAAGGCGGCATGTCATCCTTTCAGTCGTTCCGTGACAACAAAAAAGAAGGTCATGTAAAGGCCATCTGTTTTCAAACTCCCTTTATCGAATCAAGAAGTATTGCGATTTCATCATATTCTAATTGTATGCTAATAAATCTGTAACAAACAGAGGCTAGTTTCTAATTTCGAACATACAATAGAAAATACGACTTTTAGCCAAGGCAGTCGTTTCTTTTTTGAGGGAAAAAAACATGCTTAAAATTGCCACAATAAATACCTGGAAATGTGAACGTGACTATGAACAAAGGCTTGATTTGTTGACAGACAGGTTGAAAGAAGAGAATTTTGACATTCTATGCTGTCAGGAATCGTTTCGCACTGTTGACGGAGAGCATGATACTGCAAGGACTCTGGCAACAGGGCTTGGCATGAGTTATTCATTTTCTGCAGCAAGGCGAAAGAAGCGATTGTTTTCCGGGGAAAAGGTGGAATCCTTTTCCGGCCTGAGCATTTTGACAGGTCCTCAAACATGTATGATATATAGCGGCAGTTTTCCTCTTCCTGATACATGTAAAGCTAAGGGGAGTGCGGCGCAATTCGCCATTATCAGAAAAAATGGTGATGCTGTTTTGATTGTTAATCTATTTCTTTCTCATCTGAAGAAAAAAAATATGCGTATCAAACAGCTCCAGACCATTCTCTCCCACCCTGTAATGGAGAAACAATATGGTGCCATACTGGTGTGTGGTGATATTAATGTAAATCCGAAAAATGAAGAGTTAAGCTTTCTTAAAAAATTGCCGGAATTCAAACTATTGGATGGTTTTATAAAAGGTGGCGGGAATCCAAGGGTTTCAGCCCTGTGCAGCAATACTGGCATTGATGAGGAACAGGATGGTCAGCACATTGATCACATCTTTGTGCTGCAGAAGAGGAATCGTCCTGTGGCAAAAATGAAGTTTCGTAACAGCCGTATTATTCTCGACCAATCTGATGGTAAAGCTCTCATGCCCTTTCATCATTTTGGTGTTGCACTTGATCTCACTCTGTCCAGAGTGAGAAGGGATAGTAAGAACCAGCTTTACCGTTATGCCTCATTTGCGAAACCATGGCGAAAAGGTTTTTCAGGAAAAATCGCAATTGCCTATTAATTTCATCGCAATTCTTCTTGATGATGAGCGGAGACATAAGCGGCCATTGCTAAGGGTTCATTCAAAAATAAGTTCGTAATTATGAGGTGTAAGATGAATGTTTAGAGAAACGATCAGTGATTATTTAACCGCAGGTGCCCCGCAGGAAATGCCCTTGGGGTGCGTAGCCGAGTTACGTTGAGGATTAAATAATCGCATAGCGTTTTTCTAAATGTTTATATTGCGCCTCAGAGTACGAAGTTATTGTTGAATGCGCCCTAAACATCATGCAGACATATCTTGTTGTATCATTTGGTAATCAATGCCTCATTGAAAGCAAATGATCCTAGGGGGCTGTTCGAGAACACCCAAACTACGGGTACAAGTGCCCTTTCTCCCCAACCCTTCGTTATTTTGAAAAAATAATGCTCGGAATATTAACTATATGCACCCCAAGGGCATTTCTTACAGGGCACCTGTGCTTATTTTTTCAAAATGCCTCGATTTGAGAAGAAATGTCTATTCTCGAACAGCCTCCTAGTACCATAAACCCCAAATAACCGATAATAATTTTCATGACAATCTGTTGATTTATGGGAAGCACAAGTCGTTAATCGATATCGCATATTTAGGGTTTACGGTACTAGAGTTACTGTTGGCCAATGAATATAAGTAACAAAAAGGAGAACAAGGTGGAAATAGAAAAAAATGATACTGTTCCGGAAACAGCATTGATCAAGGCAGCAAAGATAATTTGCAACTTGAAGTGTGGACTCTGCCCCATGCAGGAAGACAATTTTACAAAATGTCCCTGCATATGCAATGAGGATATACGGCCATGGCAGTGTTGGGTGTCATATCTAAAAGAAATATCAGTATAGAACTGTTCTGTAAAAATAATTTACTCGTCTAATGTAAATATTCGGCTAGCACCCCATCTTCGCCCGATCCGGCTTCAGAGCATATGATCCAATATAGCCCTGAAGCCGGCTCGAGCGAACCTGAGGCGCTATCCAAATATTTACAATTGACGGATTGCAGCACTAATTTTCCTCCAACCCGAATATTTACCGTGTAATAAAAACGGCCAGGTACCGATTATTGGTCAATTGGATCGCTTTTTTTCATTTTCGCAAACCCGCCTTTCTTTGTTTTCTTCTTCAGCTCAAGTTCTTCTATGGGCCCTCTGAAATCAATGCCGTTTTTGTGTAAAATCATAAAACAGGCGGCAACAGCAGCTATGGCATTGGGTACCTGGCCCTTTTTTTTGTATGATTGGATGTTTTTGTCGCTCACCTTAATGAGATTGCAAAATTTTGGCAGACTCATTTCGATATCAAGGAGATGTTTTTTAAATTCTATAAAGGTCATCACGGATTCCTTTTATTAACGCCCCGATCAGGAGGCTGGCATTATTTGGTAAGAGAATTCAAGTATTCCATATAATGTGGTAAAAGGCTATATTTTTTTCTTGACGAATGGTTTTGTTATGTGTACAAAGGTCATATAATATGCCTTGTGGGTAGGTCATGTTATATGGTTTGTAAACAATATTTTACAAGGAGATTGCCATGTCAAAGAAAAAAGACAAAAAGAAAAAAGACAAAAAGAAAAAAGACAAAAAGAAATCATGCAAGAAGAAAGCATGTAAAGCTAAAGATGTAAAAAAAGGTAAGAAAAAAGGTAAGAAAAATAAGAAGAAAAAATAGTTAGGAACGGGAGATAAATAACTTGAACAAAAATTAATAGGAGTTTTTTTCGTATTCAAGGCGCGAGGCGGGAGCATAACGGGTTACGTGAGCAACGAGCAACACAGAAGACGGAAAAAAATACATTAATTTGTTCAAGTTATTTATTGTACGTTCCTTAGTTTACGTACGGCTCAGATAGTAAATTATCTGTGCCGTACGATTTCAATCCCTTCAGTATACTCTGTTAAGAACTTCTTTCCATAGAAATTTCGCCGAACAATCATGCAGATTCCTGCGTTTATGGTGCTGTTGAGCCATGGATGAGACAGGAAATACCTTTCATTAGCCTCCTGGTAGCCTGTCCGAGAACACCCAAACTACGGGTACAAGTGCTCTTTCTCCCCAATTCTTTGTTGTTTGAAAAAATAATGCTCAAAATTTTGTAACAAAACTACATATCCTAACCAAAACATAATCTTTTCCTAACATAAGCCGGGTATATTATTTCCGGATTACGTTATTTTTAGCCAACAACCTTGATAAAATTCAAAAAAATAAACCCATGACTCTCCCCAAAACAGTCTCTTCCTCAAATGAAGCCAAAAAACTTATAAATAAATTCATTAAAAATATCGACAAGGTACAAAGCCATTACTCTACCGCTGTTCGCTGTAAACAAATTCTGAAAAAACTTCCTCAAAACAATAAAGAACAGATTTTATCCGAGACTCTGCTTGATTATTATAACGATGAGGAATTGAGACCCTACCAGGCGGAGTTAATCAAAATGCAAAACCATCTGGAACGAACAGGACGTAAAATGATTATCCTGGTGGATGGTCGTGGTGCCTCAGGACGGGGAGGCACCATCCGCAAGATTACCCGCTATATGAATGAAAAACGATACCGGGTACTTTCTCTTGGAAAACCCACGGAATCACAGAAGACGGAATTACACATAAAACGGTACATTGAAGAGTTTCCCCATGCCGGTGAAGTGGTCATTTTTAATCGTTCCTGGTACAACCGGGCAATGATTGAACCTGTTTTGGGCTATTGTACCAACCAGCAGTATCACCGTTTTCTCAGAAAAGTAGTGAGTTATGAAGAAAATTTTATTCTGGATGCCGGGCGCACGATTCTACTTAAATTATACTTTTCAGTGAGTAAAGAGGAACAAGCCAGGCGCTTTGAAGCTCGTAAAAACGATCCTCTGAGAAGCTGGAAATTAGATGAAAATGACTTGCAGGCCTATGAATTATGGGATGAGATCACCAAGAAAAAGCAAACGCTGCTCCAAAAAACGCATACTCAACTTTCTCCATGGTGGATTGTCCGTGCAGAAGATAAACAACTGGCAAGACGGGAAACCATTAAGCTTATTTTAAATTCAGTTCGCTATGTGGGCAGGAAGCGCAGTCTTGTTTTTGATCTTGATCCGGAAATTATCATTTCAGGTGATCGTGAGTTGAGAAATATGAAGGCTCAGAAAAAAGCATACGGAAAATCTTTGTATTGATTTACTGCTTCGTTGGATTAGCAGATTGTTTGTAAATATTCGGCTTGTACCTGAAAACAGCCCAAATCACTGAATTGTAAATGTTTGGATAGTGCCTCAGGTTCGTTCAATCCGGCGTGTGAACTATATTGACTCATATGTGAACACGCTGGATTGGACGAAGATGGGGTGCTAGCCGAATATTTACGATTGTTTTTTAAAAAAAACAATCTGCTAAGGTACTTACACCCCTCAAGGGGGTACAGTAAATAGTCCAGTGAACGTAACTGTTTCTGGTTGAGCCGGGTTAGTACCTTATAAATTCTTTCGAAGTCTACGCTTATCTCGTGTTTTTTTGAAAAGAATTTGGTGAAGGTACTTATGCCGGCTTACCTTACCGTTTACCGGTGTTGGATTTGACAATGACACAACAGGGAAAGAACCGCAATATTGAATTGTTGCGGTTCTTTCCATCTTGAAATGATAGTAGAACAAGCCTGCGTGACTTAATGCAAATCAAACAGGATTTGATGAAATAGTTAGTGTCCATTCAGAAAGGAGAATTTTCGGAGTCTCGTCCCTCGCTTACCTGTTCTAAATCGAGGCGCTGGGAAAATTTTACCGCAGGCATATAACTGATATTCCGAGGGTAAAATTTTTACTGCAACGAAGAGTTAGAGCAAAAAGGCCCTTTCTGGACGGGCACTAGTTAAAAAAGATCAGAAAGTCGACCGATGTTCACCAGACGGCTTTCACACTCGCCGCCATCATTGTCAAGCCCAACCCATATATCACCGTCGGGAGTCATCGCAAGGCCTTCAACCTTTTCATAGGGTGAAAATGCGGCTAGAATATCGGTTAACTCGGTTTTTATGATTTGATCATTATTATCCAGACCCGCCAGGCTGAACGTATAAATTTTCTTCACCTTTGACTTACTTCCAAGTTTTTTATCCCGTTCGATTACAGCATATTCGTCCCGGTCGATGGTCATGATTTCAGAAAGGCCAATCCAGTTTTTGCTGGAATCGGTTGGATCCAGAGGATAGAAGAAAAAATTCCAGTTGCCGGTGCAAGTCTGTACATCTCCATCATCTTCGCAGCTCAGACTTTGCAGATCCAGACGGGCAATACGGGTAAAATCGGGTGATTCGTCGTCAAATTGACGTTGGATAGGAGCAACAAGGTAATTACCGTCAGTTGAGACAGCCACCCCTTCAAAACCATTTTTTCTGATGAGTCCACCCTCGGGAGAGTCAATATCGGCAGGGAGTCTGACTTCACGAAGCACCCGTCCCCTGTTGTCAACCTGAACCAGCAGGTTGGGCTGGTAACTACTTTCACCGAATTTGGCATTACCTTCGCTGGCAATCCACCAGCCTGGTTCATGCGGAGCGAGAACGGATACGTCAACGGTAATTCCTTCCCCATCATACTGTGCCTGCTCATTGTTGCGGGTCACTTGATGCAGGATGCTCACGGGTGCGAAACGGCTGGGTACGCCTGTGCGTATCTGGTAAATGGCAGTGGGCATTGCATTATCCGGTACGCCGACAAGATGAAAAGGTCGCTGCCAGGCCAGACCGGAGATGGCGGCCCAGGGCTCTGGATTCGCAGCACTTCTGGAAGCAAGGCGGGGCTTATCAACGGGTGCCTTGTAAATACTATGGATGCCTTTGAACAGGTTAATGGTGCCTGATTTTTCACTGGCGGTGACAACAAGGTTACGTCGGGGGATTGCTTTGACTCCTTCCGGGGAAATACCGGTGGGAATGGTCTGGAGAAGTTTGGGATGTTTTTTGTTGCGGAGAGAATAGACTGCCATGAAGGAACCCCGTTCAGACAGAACAAAGGCCAGTGGATGTCCACCGAAATTTGCCGTTGTAACTCCCTCGATTTCGATCCCCTTGTTTTCTGAGCGGCCTTCCGGATAATGGCTGAAACGGACGGCTTGTTTTTCAAGACGGCCGCCGTCATCCCAGCGAAACGTACCGTCAACCGACCAGAGGCTCCAGCCGCGACCGCCTGTGAAATTCATCTCACCTTCGTCAGCGCTTAAGATAGATTTACCGTCCGGGCTGAAGGCTATTCCATCCGGGAAACGTAAGCCGGCAAAGGCTTCCTCGCCAAGCACATCTGCCGGATATTGCTGACTGAATGAAATCATATCATCCTCGGCAAGGTCGGCTGAGCGATTGCCAACCCGGCCCATACTGAAAACATGAGAAAGTGCAGGCTGATCACCTGCAAGATCAACAATGGCGATCCCGTTGTTCTCCTGGAGAGAGACCGCAACAGTTGTTCCGTGGATATCGACAAATTCCGGCTGGGGATCGTCAACAAAGAGAAAACCTTCATCAGAGTTCAGTACGCCTTGCAGGCTGATATCAATCACCTGCGTGGCAGCAGGGTTTTCCGTGTCAAGATAGACAACCTGGATGTATCCGGGATCGCTGATATCATCAGGGTGTCCCGGCTCATCATTACCGGTTACCAGCCCTGCTTCATCAAGGATAACAGGTTCATTCTCAATGGCGACAACCACAACAGTTTTTCCATTTATTTCAGTGGCCTTGACGCTGTCTGGGTGAAAACCGATATCAATATTGTCAATTATGATTTTTGTGTCCAGATCAATTACAACAAGGGCACCAGGAGTGTTCATGTGCGGGGGAGCTTCTCCTTCCTCCGGTTTGTTCAGCCAGACGGCAGCAAGGGCGTACCTGCCATCTGGAGTAATGGATACGCTTGTCGGTTCACCATCAACCGGGATGCTGCTCAGAATGGGCTGCATGGGGTCGGTAATATCAATAATGCCGATTTTGTGCAGCTCGCTGTCTGTGTAGAGAAGCGTGTTCCCATCAGGAGTGGCATCAATAATCTCAGCAATACCGTCAACATTGATGCTGTTGAGAGGTTCAAAATTAATTACCTTGGCGGGCAGCCTGTCGGCATGAGCGGAAAAGGCGGAAAGGCCAAGGAATGTTGTGGCCAGGGCCAGGGATTTTATAAACGTTTTTTTCATCAATTTGCTCCTGATAGTATGAATAGGGGGGCTTATTTACATCGGTTTTAGTTACCGTTTGCCACTATTAGGATATAATTGTTATGGAATGATTCAGTTTCCGTTACATATTGATTCGATAATTTCATTCAGCAACAAATCCTGAGATGGATTTCAAAATTCATCGAAGAATTGTTTCAATGCCCATGGCACTGTCCCTGGCGAATTTTGGGAGCAGACCAGGTCTTACAAAGACCATAAAGCGTATGGCATAGGCCAGCAGGTGCAGGGTTAAGAGGTAATCGAGTACCCGATAGCCGCGTTTGTCTCGAAGAAGAAGCCGTATCATCCAGCGCAGATGACGGCTGTGCATCTTAAAGTTGCTGAAATCCGTCTTTATTCGATAACGTGGTCGAGCCCCCGGAGGATATTTGCGTTTATAGTTCTTCTTGGCCATCTTCACCCGGTATTTCACCTCATCACTGTAGGGGAGGAAATAGTATTCCCTGGCTAAGGCAAGTAGACCAAACGTGTCAGCCATATACTGAATATCTGTTACATTTAAACCGGCTTGCCTGGTCAGTTCTTTCATTCGGTTGATTTTGGACAGGGCCTGATAACCGAGATCAACACATTTTTTTCCATCCCCCACCAAAGCCCGCATCATTTTACGCACTGAATGATTGATAAAGATATTGTTCCAGAACACAGAGAGTTGGGAAGGGATGCGAACCCTGCGAAAAAAAAGCTTACGTTTTGCAAGCTCCGGCGTATAAAGAAGTTCTTTCACCACCTGATCACTCAAGTTCAACAGCTCCAGCAGTGCTTGCGGGTTCGGACAATTCATTTCCACGGCCATTGCTTCTACAGCCTGTGAAACAGACATGTTTTCCCTGAAAATCTTCAGAGTGACAAAACTGTTAATCTCATTCCAGATACCGTCAGGCTCAAGATAACTAAGGCGACGAAAAGGCATCCAGCCCCCGGTCTGGCACCAGACACTCATACCCACCATATTGGGAGCAGAGAGAAGCTGCTGCTGATAGCTGCGATAATCGTAACCAACAAATGACGGGTACTCTCCACAGCCTTCATATTCCCGCCTGGCCTGTAGCTCGATGATTTTTTTTATCTTAAAACGAAAAAAATGTTTATTCAGGGGCAGGTAACGAAAGAAATCCGTCTCGCCATACTTCATGGACAGGATAAACCAGGGACTCTCTATTTTTCGAAGAACTTTGGCGGTGGTTCCCCGGTGCCAGATAAAATCACCGACCTGATGAGCTCCTACTGTCCAGCTTCTGAGAATCAGATAAGCCTGATGGTGTTCAAATATGGGCAGCAAATCATGGAGCAGACGATTTAATTGCCTGGAAGTACGAAGTAGAAGCTCACTTTTAAAGATTCCTTTGACGTCTTTGCCATCACATTCCCCAATCCGGATAATAATTCCTTTAATTTCCGGAAAGGTAGATAAAATAGTTTCAACCTGCCTTTGCAGGAAGCGATTGGCAAGTGACCGTCGACCTCCTATTCTCTCCTTGAGTCCCGGAGTGAGGGAAAGGATGTCCATGGTCAGATAAATATCAAGCCCATGCGTATTGCAGATCGCGAACAATTTGCGATATTCCTCCTGCAGGTCAAGAATTGTCTTGTTTACTTCCGGTTCTATCCAGGGGTCTGGAGCCAGGTGGGCCACATCATCAAGGCTTACGCTGTTGTAACCAACTTGTTTTATTTTTTTGCAGAACAGATCAAAATCAGGACGGACGGTATGGAAAAGCCGACGGGTTTTCTTAGGCTTACCAAAAAAAGAATGAAAGGGAATCTTTGACCAGTTAACATTCCGTTTTTTATAATTCCGGAAAAAAGGGCCTATTGCATCTATTAAAAATATTTCCATCACATTGTTATTCAGTATAGTGAGTGCATAAGTCCTGGAAAGCATGCTCGAAAGTCCGATCCGCAATAGATTTCCTTGCTTTTAGTCCCATATGATATAAAAGATCTTTGTCCAGCATTGTTTCGATTCCTTGCAAAAGTGCGCTGCTGCTTTTCCCTTCCACTATCAGGCCGGTTTCGCCATCAATAACATTATCCTTGGGACCTCCCCTATTGGTGACAATTACAGGGATACCGCAGGCCTGAGCCTCCATGGGCGTCTGGCCAAAGGTGTCTGAATTTGAAGGAAACACAAAAAGATCTGCACTTTGTAATGCCTTTACATAACTGTCATCTTTGAGAAAACCGGTGAAATCCACATTGTAATCACCAAGTTCACGGATTAATGTCTCTAGATATGGGCCGTCTCCAACAAATTTCCAGCAAATATCGTCCCGTTTTCCAAGAAGATTTTTTATGGCCGGGAGCAGATAATCAAGTCCTTTATCTTGTGACATACGACAGGAAGTAAGGATTGTGAATCCTTCCCTTGCAAAACTGTCGGATGCGGGATGAAAGCGTGTGGTATCTATCCCTCTTTTCAAAAGGCGAATTTTTTGTTCATCAATACCATGATGAATGAGGGTGTTCTTTGAATCACAGGAAAGAGCAAAAACAATATCGGCCTGAGAGTAGAAAAGTTGTAACATTTCCCAGGCAGCTTCCTCTATATGGATGTCCTGGGTGTAGCTCCCCAGATATTTTGCAAAATCAGTATGGTGAGTGACAAAAAAAGGTACTTTAAAGAGTCGTTTGGCAGCGAGCAGAGCCATGAGACCCAAAGGGCCGGGAGTGGCTGCGTGAAAGTGGGTATAATGCTCTTTATAGCAATGATTGATCACATCAATAAATGAAGGAATACGCAACGGCTGATCAGGGTACAGCTCAGGAGTGTATGCCAGGTTTGCAGGAAAAACATGCTCGCCAAACTGGCTTTCATGGCGGCCGCTTGTAAGAATCCTGTAATCGATTTTGCTGGTTCCGGAAAGCGCTGCAAGCCCCTGAGCAAATTTTGCCGGGCCATTTATTTCATGAAAGGTATCAAAGAAATGTGCTACCTTGATACTTTTTTCAGAGCCGTTTGGGTACAAAGACTTTTTGACTTGTTTTGTGAATGAGCGGGTTTCGTCAAAAATTCTGACAGATATGCCATAGGGAAGAATTAATTTTTCAAGATCAATAATGGTGCCCAGAGTACGGCATGGGTTAAAGAGAAGGCTGCGAACAGGAGTGGATGTTCTATCGTTAATAAAAGTTATGACAGCATCATCGATACTCTGTTTCATCAGTCGATAAAACTGTTTGGAAATACTCTTATTGGGATTTGTTTTGAAATCTTGAAATGGAATTTTTCTGATGGATTGAAGCAGCACAGCCAGGGGTTCGTCTCCTTCCAGATTGCTGAACGTGTTTGTGTTCTTTTTGGGGATAGCTTGCAGGAGAGAATACAATTTCCCTGCCAGCGAAGGACCCGGCAATTTTTTACTGGTTAACATGGAAAAAACAGCGGAAAGTCGTTTATCAAGGGAGATACTTTTTTCCAGTTCGGTATTGTTTTTTACTTTGTGGTCAATCCCCACACAATACAGGACAAAATTAAGATTTTCAGGAAGGGAATTACGGACAACAGCAACATTTTTAGCGCTGTGCTGTTCAAAGAGGTCTCTGATTGAGACAGCATCCGGATTGTACGTGAATGTTCGCCCTATATATCTTTGAATATGTGCATCCTGTCCCGATTTTGAGCATTGTTTTCCTGAGCAGTCTACCTTGGGATCCGGAATCATTCCGCTGTGTTTGTCGGCAAGTCTTTGAAGCAGATCCGAACTCAGATTATGAATGATATAATCAAGCCCTCTGTTTGTTTTTTCTCCTTTTGAACCATTTAATTCAAAATGATCAAAGAGCAGCAGGGTCTGTTCAAAAATATCAACCGACAAACGGTCATTGACTGAATACAGAGGGTGAGCCAGCATATACAAAATATCATGCTGGTCATAGTAGCGTATAAGATCGTATATATTATGACGTAATTTGGAAATATCCTTGAATATTTCTTCAGCCTTTTCCGAATTTAAGTCATAGGTAAGTACATGGATTTTGCACCGTTTTTTATGGTTCACATGGGGAAATGATGCCGTTACCTCCAGAGAAACAGGAACTTGATATCCTTTCTCCCGCAGCAACAGGTTTCCGTCAATGGTGTCATGGTCAGTGCAGGTGTACATGGAGAGTCCCATGCTGCGGGCAATCCGGTAAGCCTCTTCAGGCTCGGTAACGCATTCGCCTATGCCAAGTTTTCTGGTCAGGTAATTTGTAGGCTTTGAGGAAAACCGGGTATGGGAGTGAAGGTCGATTTTGTAACCCGGTTTTTGCAACCACTGTTGTTGCTCACTTCTGTTTCTGATTATTTGCATGGAGTTTTTCAAAGCCCATCAAGGGGTTCATTAAAAATTAAAAATCAGGAAAATTTCTGAAGTTTTTTATAGTCGGGCGGAAGTTTCCCGTTAAAAAAATTACAGGCCCTGTAATACGATAAATCTTTTCGCAGGATGTTGTAAAAACCGGGATCATGAATGATTTTGCCAAGAAGCTTAAAAGGTGAGGTGAAGAGTTCGGCAAAGGGCCCCATAAGGTCGGAAGGATCCCGGAAACATTCCCATTCACAAAGGTTACAATCGATTTTGTTATCAGGTCTTGTTTTTAAATCCGGCAGATCAGGGAAAATTGTATCCAGATAGCCGCAGGGATGAATCTTTCCCTGACCGCACTCAACAAAAAAGAAATCCTGCCCGCCATAACAGGAGTAGAGCGATTTTCTGCCATCTCTGTACTGCCTGATTAAATTATAAAGGGAACAAAGAGGAGTAAATATTCGTAATTTTGATCGAAATTCAGGAATTGTTTCATAAAGAGCCTGGAAGAGAAGTCCTTTTTCTCTGGAGCTGAAATGTATCACCCGGTCTGTTGAAATGGCGCCATAGGATGAGCTTCCACCGTCATCTCCCTCCTGGCTCATGGGGTAACAGGCGCTGGCAGTGGTAAAACCAAGATCCAGAGTAAATTGATAGAATTTTCTGAAAGCTTTTTTGAAAATTTCAAAGAAAACCTTTTCGTCCAGGTTGTCTTGATAGAGCAGGAGATTTTTACCACCTGTATTGCGATTTATGCCAAGGTTTGCTGAAGGATAAATACCGTGGGCATGAAAGATTGGAAGCCCTTTCTCCATGCCCTTAATGACACCAGGTAAGCCGCGCATGGCTTCATGCTCATGGGGGTTGGCGGAATCAAGACTTATCCAGAAGGAGTAGAGACCGCTGTCGGCTAAACCTTGCGCAATTTGTGCGATACGTTTTTCAAAACCGGGTTTGTCAGACCCTGAAAAAATAAAGCCGTTGGTTCCTGTGCGAACGTGAGAAATCCCTGCCCGGTGTGCGTGATGAATGAGCTCTGTTAAATCATCCGGAAACAGAAGAGGCTCCCCGCCGGTGAGTGAAAGTGCTTGAAAACCATTTTCAGCTCCCCGGTCGATGAGTCTTTTGACCTGATCTTTAGAAAGAGTGTTCCGGTTGATGGCAGCTGACCGCCGCATTCCGCACTGGGGGCAATCAGCATTGCATTTATTTGAATATTGAATAATCAGCTGCCCGGGGAGCCGTCCTCTAAAAAATGGTTTTATTGCCTGAAATGATAGCATCGTTTTGTTTGAGATGTTTTATGATTGTTTGGGTAAGCATTCGGGGTAGAGCTCAATTAGAGCTGAAATCCATCAATTGTAGATGATTGCATGATCCTTCACCCATATTTGTAATTCATTTTCCATACCACAGCTGGTGTCCCCCAACAGTAAATGGCAAAGAGGAGACAGTAGTATTTTGAATAGTCAAAAAAGATAGGTATT
Organism: Thermodesulfobacteriota bacterium; assembly: GCA_034722915.1. Lineage (GTDB taxonomy): Bacteria > Desulfobacterota > Desulfobulbia > Desulfobulbales > Desulfocapsaceae > Desulfocapsa. The sequence continues at coordinate 14,996 of JAYEOK010000067.1, forward strand.
CAGGTAGTTCAGGAGGGGATGAATATTCATTCATGATCAATACAGGTGGAAAAGATACAACTCATTAACAACCTCATCTTTGATGGTTTGCAACATCATAAAAATGAATTGTTAAAAAATGATTATGGTTTGGCTGAAGCCTGATAAGGAATAGCTGTTCCCGGGTGTAATCCTGGTATATTGTAATGTTCCGTAGCTGTTGCTTTATACCCGTTTGATTGATCATGAAAAGCTTCACATGTTTCACGGTGGGGACGGAAAGTACCGGACGTTTTGTCCAGGCCCTGGAGTAGAAAGCGGGAATCATCATACAGGCTACTGATCAAACCGGATTTGTTATGGTTAATGATCAGACGTATGGGGACATGGGGAATATTCAGCATCTCATAATCCGTCACCGCATCCCCGGCTACCATGACAGGAGTTGCACCGATTTCTTTGTCAATTACTTCTACTTTGCCGGTACGATAGGTGATCGGATAGTTGGTGGCTAATTTTGTGCTTAGAGTATCCCCATTCAACTGCACACGAATACCAAAGATATCTTCCTGATCCACCGGGAAACCAAGGTGCTTTACTGCTGCCCTGACGACCCATTCGGTACTCGCCGAAACAATACAACTCCTGATGGCACAACGCTGCAGCTGATCCATGAGATCAATTATTTCAGTATGAGCCTTCAGGCCTGTTGCAAATTTTACCTGAATAATTGTGTCAGGTGATAGACTGTGTGCCACCATGGATCTTGTCTCAACGGCTATGGGCTCCTGCTGTGCGGATAACAATGCCTGACAGGTCAGGTTCTCTACCTCATCTGTTGTGTATCCTGCAAGAAGTCTGCTCATTAATGGCAGGGTGTACAGTGGCCCCAATTGCTTATCGTTTCGTGCTTCTTTGTAATACCAGAACAAAAGATTCTGGAACTCAGTATGTTCCGGTTTGCTTAATACTTTTTTTTGCTGGTGATTTTTTATGAATGGCCACAGTTTTTTATACAATGACAGGATACGTGTTCTGACCTGTTCAAAAGATATCCCACCAATTGTCTTCTTGTTTTTTGGGAAAAGTTTCGAGAATTTTTTCGGAGACAATCGAAACTGAAGGTCGGCAAGCTGGAACCGAAACACAGCATTGCCAACATCCCTGTATGTACAGGTATTATCAAAGTCGAACACCGCCACCATGGAATGACGGTTGGGGGTGTGTTGTAAGCCATCCAGCCAATTATTTATAATACGGTGGTTAGCAGGGCACCAACTTCCGGATTGAAGTCGAGGTGCTGTACTTACTTCTTGACGATACCGCTCAAGTTGGGCCATCTGGAAGAACCGTTTCTGCGATTTACTGTTCAGCTGTTGCATTCCAGACATCGACAATGAGTTTTGCATTGGGAGGAATTTGGGAAGACTTCAGCGAACGAAAAAAATAGCCGGTAATGATAGCAAGAAAGACAAAGAGAAGGAACAGGTAAAAGTATACCATGGCATAGCACCTAAAATAGAGAGTGGAAATCTAACACCGGTGATGAACAGTAAGCCGGCATAAGTACCTTATCAGAATATTTTCTTTGAAAAAAAACAGGTAAGCGTAGACTCCGAGAAAATATTCTGTAAGGTACTAACACCGGTGATGAACGGTAAGCCGGCATAAGTGCCTTGGTTGTATATTCAACCTCCTTACTTTAAAGCCTTTTTCGTTTTCTTGTTTTTTACACCCCTCAAGGGGGTACTGTAAAGAGTGACAGGAATTAAGGAGTAAGGCACTAATCAGTCATTTTGTACTGTATACTTTCTAAACCTTAAATATTTTGATTTTGTTTGGATTTGTTTATTTTTTGATTAGGAATTTCTGAATTTCAATGAGTTAAGGTTTCCATGAGTCCAATGCAATTTGAGAAGATGTGGCTTTTAGTGCCTTACTCCTTAATTCCTGTCACTCTTTACAGTACCCCCTTGAGGGGTGTAAAAAACAAGAAAATATTCTGTAAGGCACTAATCCGAGTTTCCAGATGGTCAGGTATGCAGGATGGTGTTCAAACCGGATGAGGGGAGACAGAGAAAAACAGAAACTTGAAGAGAAAGAAGAAACAGAAACACCCGATGATGATATCGAAATCATAGATGTTTCCAAACATAAACCCCGTAAAATTCCACCGCCAACCTGGCGGGAGTGCACCCCAAGGGCATTGGCTTCGCGGGCACATCAAAAAAGTATGGGAGGTTGACCCATTAAAATGCCCCCATTGTCAGGGAGAGATGAAGATTAGTATGTCTTTTCTCTGAATTTTGCAACCTCCTGTTATCTTTACTGTTTTCTTTTCCGGAGAATAATATTGACTTTCCAGGGGCGTTTTCTTTATAGTGCTGTAACTGTGTGAGGGAAATACTAACACCGGTAAACGGTAAGTGAGGCCGGCACTCATTTCAGTACCCCCTTTGAGGGGTATAAGTGCCTTGTTGGTATATCCAACTTGCTAATGTTAAACGAACTTTTCATTTTCTTGTTTTTTATGACAGCTTTTGAGGAGTAAGGCACTAAGGGTGCATTTTGTTAAGGGCTCATTCAAAAATAAGTTCGTAATTATGAGGTGTAAGATGAATGTTTAGAGAAATGATCTGTGATTATTTAACCGCAGGTGCCCCGCAGGAAATGCCCTTGGGGTGCGTAGCCGAGCTACGTTGAGGATTAAATAATTGCATAGCGTTTTTCTAAATGTTTATATTGCGCCTCAGAATACGAAGTTATTGTTGAATGCGCCCTAAGTGTAAATTCAGCTGTAATATTCTCCTGTTTGCAGGGTATGCGATAAGAGTTTTGTGCTTTTTCAAGTGTGTTGAGGGTACTTTTTTTATCTCTGGCCCTCCCTCGAAAAGCGGTTACTTATCACTTGTTCATAATTCTTATAATCAAAAATTATTCATAACTAAATTCACCATAACTATGGAAAAAAAGAATAAACAACCGATTACTGTTGGCACGTACAACAAAAGACAATTACTATATGTAAGGTATTTTACAGCTATACTTATCGATTTATTGGTTTTAAATTTTTTTGATGAATATTGGAATAATATTGTAATTGAGTCTTTTACAATTTCGGTTCTTATTGCAATATTGCTTCAAATTTTACTAAAATTTACAATTAAAATTGAGCACAGTGTTGCTGATTACTTTAAGTCAAAACCAGGTAAGCTTATGAAATTTATGCGCTATTTCTCTGCCTGGGCAATTTTATTTGTTTCTAAACTTGTTATTCTTGAAGCGGTAAATATGACTTTTGGTGATAAAGTACAATTTAAAGGTGCATGGCACGGTGTAATTGCATTTATAGTTGTGGTAATGACAATGCTAATAGCAGAATTGATTGCTTCGAAAATTAATAAAAAACTTGGTAAAATTGGTTAGAAATTAACATGTAATTTGAAAAATAGTTAAAAACTCTTTAAATGCCAGCAGCGGATGATATGAAACTGCACCACGTTTATGCGGGTTATAGCCTTTTTTTTGCTCCCTGTTGTTTGCCATACACGGTTTTTTCGGTAGAATCGACATCAACCACGAAGCATGACATCGCTTCTATCAGACTTTTGCCATTACGTAAGGCCTTGCGCCATATCTGTGCCCTCATCCGGTGATTCAAGGTCTCTTGGTTATTTATATGTTGCTGCTTAAAGGTTCGAAAAAGTCTACCAAATGTCGTTTCATTCGGAATACAAGTCCAACCGGCAGCACGGCACAGAACACTGTCCGCCCATATTTGACAATGCCACTGATTGAACGGGCACCACCAATCATGGCAACAAGAGGTAAAAAAATTGCGTCAACGGCATCGTAAAGTGCGGTGTCACCACGCTGATGATTGATAGTTCCCTGAATACACGAGATAATATTATTTTTTCGCAAGAAATATACAACAGGAATTAAGGAGTAAGGCACTAACCATATCCGTTTTGATATCTTACCAATATAAATACAACTTGTGTTACCAAAAAAATGTCCGTATATAATAAGATGATTACACTCCGGTACATCTTCCCGGGAAATTCAAAGGAGGTAACCACATGAAAAATCAGAAAAAAATATCCATTATCACATTTGCATCTGCGGCATTGCTATTTACTGCCGGCAGTGCTCTTGCGGCAAATGCTCCCGCAGCAGCCAGTCTGCATGATGCACAAGCAGAGGCAAGGCTTAAACAGATGAGCGATTACATGGGGGGGCTGAAATCATTTTCTGCTGATACCTATGTGGTTGATGAACAGATCATGGGGGATGGTTTTAAACTGGCGGCATTACGATCAGGTTCCATAAAGATAAAGCGTCCGGATAAACTTTATATCTCACGAACAGGAGTGATACGGGATCAGGAGGTTTTCTTTGACGGTAAAAATCTTGTAATTTACGGTAAAAATCTCAAAATGGCTCTCACTGTACCGGTGAAAGGTGATATGGATGCAGCATTGGGCACAGCAGCTGAAACCTTTGGAAAAGATGTGCAGGGACGGGATCTCATCAGCAGTGATTTGTATTCCCCTCTAATGGAAGTGATAACTGAATCAGCGAATCTTGGCGTCGTAAAAATCGGGGACAGGAATTGCCGACAGCTGGCATTCCGTACCGATGAGGTTGATATGCAGCTCTGGGTTGCAGAAGGTGATAAACCACTGCCCTGCCGCTATACCATCACCTCAAAATGGACCCATGCAGCTCCCCAATATACCGTAACATTCGATAACTGGCAGGTTAACCAGAAACTCCAGGACAGTGATTTCACTTTTACGGCTCCTGATGGAGTTAAAAAGGTTACTGTAGAGGCATTTAAAAACGCCCTTATGCAGGAAATGAACAACGCAGGAGGTAAATAAAATGACTTGTAAAAAAATAGTATTCTTTTTGTCAGTGGGTGCGGTTGCCGGTCTTGGTTTTCTGGGACTGCCCGTGGATAACACTCTTACTCTTCAGGCCCCCTCCCTGTTCACCGGGAAAGCTGAGACCTGCACAGTTGAGATTCAACTCCCTGAGTGGCTGATTGCCAGTGAGGCTATAGCCAGCCCGTATCGGCGCAGTGTCCGCAGAACTGCCCGGCGGACTGCCCGCCGGACTACATATCGTCATAATAGTTATTAAAAGAGGCGACCATGGCTTTGAAAACGATTGTTTTGTTTTTATCCATTTTGTTGGTCAGCAGTACAGGCCATTGGCCTTATAGGTATTCCAGAAAATACAACTACATCTTCTCTGCCCGGCTGGATGACTCTCGATGAAGCAATTGCCAGCCCCTACCGGCGCAGTGTTCGTCGCACTTCACGGCGTACTGCCCGCCGTGTTTCCAACAGGCATGCGGTTGCCAGAGGAGGATATTATGGCTCTCCCCGCGGGTATTATGGAGCGGCGGCAGTAGTTGGTACTGCCATTGTTGTTGGCTCGATAGTCACGACCTTACCTCCGGCCTGTAATACGATTATAGTCAACGGAATCACCTATCACAACTGTTCCGGCACCTATTACCAGCCCCAAGGCGGCCAGTGGATTATTGTTAATGCGCCATAGCACCAACGATACCAGGTAATGAAATCAGGAGTTAATTACATCAAAACTCAGCTCTATGGTATTTTACCGTAGGAGCCCGCCCCTTATAGCGATTGTAAGGCCATGCCAAATCGAGAAAATCGCCCGAAGGGGCGGGACTCCTACGGTTCGATTTTTCAGCTACCTGAGCTTTCATGGTAATCGAAAACTTTTTTATTAAGGGTAATTTCACCAACATTGGGCTGAAATTTCATTTCTTTTCAATCAACACTTTTCGACGAATAGCTTTCAGACAGACATAGTAAGCACCCTACAAAAATGGCTTGTTTTTTGGACAGTTCAAATTTACCGCGGATCTTCACCAACTTCCATCACCAACAACTTCCCCATCGACAATCGAGTTGCAAGGTATGTTAACTTTAGACAGAGTCGTTCTTGTGCAAAGCGGCGGCGAGGTTGTTCGAGTGGTTCCAATCTAACACGGACTTCTTCCTTATTGCTGCGAATCCACCCCTTGCACTCTGTTATTGCATAGAACAAATCAACTATTTCATTTTTTTGCTCCCAATGTGGTCGTAGCAAGTCAACCATATCCTTGCGGGAATTCCACACGCTGGAAGTGATAAAATCAAAAGGCTTCTTTCCTTCATTATCGACCTGTTTATATTCTCGGTAATCCTCAATATCTGAGGTGTTTACTCGCTCTGGTTCTTTGCGGGACTTTTTTCGCGTGTCTTTAAGCTGTATTTCTGTTTCAGATATTTTCGTTTTCAGAGTGCTGTGAACACTATTTTTTCGTGTGGAACCGTCCTTGTTCAACACAGGCGTTGCATCGGCAAGCTTAGCCTTTAATTTAATAAGGCTGTTTCGAGTTGTTTTAACGAGTTTCTTCAATTCTTTTAAGATAGGATTTACAATATCTTGATTCTCGCTTGTAACGAGTTTAAATCCAGGATGACAATGATAAGGGTGTCTTTCTTTTATGTGTTTAAAAGTATTTTCAGAAGCACCCCAACGGTTCAAAATTCCAATTATACAATCATCCCCAGTTATATCGTGATCCCCTGTGTAGGCAAGCCCGGCTGTCCTGTGTTTTGATCCAATGTTCCAGAGTATGAAATGCCGTAATGAAAATGTTTCTTTACCTGCATCAGTTGATACCGTAAAGTCCTTGCTTTGCACAAAATATCGATATTGTTTGTCGTTGAATTCCAGCTCCTCCGTAAACTTCCTGTCTTCTATTTCTGCCAAAAGACCATGGTTTACATGGCACCATGTATCTTTTATCCAACACTAGAAAAAGTGGCGTTGAGGTGGATTCGCATTCACGACCTTCGTCACACCTATGCCAGTATCATGATTTCTACAGGTTGTAATCTTGTTTATATCAGAGACCAACTCGGCCATTCCAGTATTAAAGTCACCGCAGATAGTTATGGGCATTTGATGAAAAATAATACAGGAAAACCAGTGGACGCCTTGGACGGTCTTTTGAGCTCATCCGCACCCCTATCGCACCCAGAAATAAAAAAAAAGGACTTAACCAAAACTGGATAAGTCCTTGAAATTTCATGGTGACCCCAAGGGGAATCGAACCCCTGTTTACGGCGTGAGAGGCCGTCGTCCTAACCGCTAGACGATGGGGCCATGATTGCGAATCTTTTTACCTGAACGAATGTTCCTTGTCAAGGTTTTGTTCCTGCTTTTTGAGAACAACTCATGATAGGGACTGACCAGATGCGATTTTAAATCCAAATTGTTCGCAGTTTGCTATCTCATCAGGAAGGTTCTGAAGAGCTTTGCGTGATTCAACATTTCTGATCAGCAGCGGACTGCCATATTCAATGTCAAGCGTGTCACAAAGGCATTTAATCGCAAGGATTGAGCCGTCAAAAAGCTTGTCACCACTGGTACTGGCGCAGGACAGGAGGTAACCTGTACGTTTTTCATCTTGTCGGTATCTTTGACCAAGAAGATATTTGCGTGCCCACCTGGCCTGACAACGATCAATGTAAGATTTAATCTGAGCGGTCAGTGCATAAAAATAGATGGGGCTGACAAAGAAAAGGCGGTCTGCATCATCCGTTTTTTGGTACAGGTCGCTCATGTCATCATCTATTATACAATTACCAGTTGAAGAACACCCTCCACATCCCTGGCAGGGCTTGATGTTCAGTTTGTTCAGGTGGATAAATTCCACATTGTTGTCAGCTTCCTGCAATAATCCATTTGCAACAGCTTTTGCCATGGTTTCAGAGTTACCGTTTACACGTGGACTACCAAGAATAAAGAGATTACGCATGGATTTTCTCCGTAAGTTTGTTTTTGATGTCTGGCATGGGTGGTTTTGAGTGGCTTGATTAAGCTGCGTCCAATAATTTTTTGATGGTTTGGTGATGATATTTGTTTGCTTTCTGTGGCTATATGTTGTATATTTTAATGTTCGAGAGTTTTAGGTCTGGGCAGCGTTTTAGCTGCCATTTTTTATTTGAGGCACTGGAATATTCTCGTTTCAACATTGACAACAATTTACAGTATTGAAGAAGGAAATACTCTTCTTAGTACCTTATAAATTCTTTTCGTGTTTTTTGAAAAGAATTTGGTGAAGGTACTTATGCCGCCTTATTTACCGTTTAGCGGTGTTAGATACTTATATTGGTATTTCCAAGTTAAGTAAAGGAGTGTTCTCCCTGTGCAGGCCGAACTTAAAGATAATCTTCTCAAGGCAGGAAAGACTGATGGGTGTATCAGTTTTACAGAGCTGAATAAACTTCTTCCTGATGAAATCAAAGATCCCGCCGCAATAGAGAAAGTATTTAATTTTCTAGGCGATAACAATATTGAAATTGTTACTCAGGATGCTAAGAACGGTGAAAAGCGAACGTTATCTGGCGAAATCTGGCAACAGCCCTCAGAGGCTGGTGAAGAAGGTTTTGATGATTCCGGAGTGTCTTCGCCGGAAGACGATGCCCATGACGGAGAGGAAACCACCACCACCTACCTGAGAGAAATGGGCCGCTTTGACCTTCTGACACCTGAAGAAGAGGCAAAATATTCCAGGACTATCAGGCAGGGCTTTGAGTCCATCATTGAAGCTATCAGAATTGATCAATCCAATGTTAAGGATCTTGATCTGCTTCGCACCCGTATTGCACTTTGGGAAAAACGAGACCCTACTTTAAAGCCTAAAAAGCAACAGCTTAATTTCATGCGCTATAGCGTGATCAGTGCTGCAAAAAAATATAATGAATGTCGGGAGCTAATAGAGCTGCAAACAAAGATTGAGGCTTATTCCCGCTCAATTGAGGTGGCCAAAGACTGTATGATTCGTGCGAATCTGCGTCTGGTCGTTTCCATTGCCAAGAGGTATATGCATCAGGGCTTGACCCTTGCTGATTTGATCCAGGAAGGAAATCTTGGGCTTATGCGGGCCGTTTTTCGTTTTGATTATACCAAGGGCAATAAGTTTTCTACTTATGCTTCCTGGTGGATTCGCCAGGCTATCACCCGCGCCATCCTTGATAAAACAAGAACCATCAGATTACCTGTTCATTTTCTTGAACTGCGAAGCCAGTTTTTTAAAGCTTTTTATGCTTTGTATAAAGAACTTGGAAGGGAGCCCACACCACTCGAGATTTCCAAAAATACAGATCTTCCCATGAGTAAGATCCTGGCTATTCTTGAGGCATCAAGGGAACCTATTTCCCTTGAAACCCCTGTTGGCGATGATGATTCTACCTTGGGTGATTTTCTTGAAAACCAGGAGTCTCAATCTCCATATGAGGCTGTACAGAATCGTGAGCTCGCAGGCAGGGTAGAAGAAATTCTTGCCACATTAAGTCAACGTGAAGAAAAAATTATCCGCCTTCGTTTTGGAATTGGGGAAAAGGCTGAATATACCCTTGAAGAAATAGGCAAACGTTTTAACGTATCCCGTGAGCGAATACGACAGATTGAAAAAAAGGCTTTGAATCGGCTTCGTCATTCAAGCCGTCGTGATAAACTGAAATTCTTTTTAGATTAAATAATAATTTGACAGCAGGATATTAGCCGGGAAAATTTCCCGGCTTTTTTTATGACCATGAAACATTTTATAGAAAAAGCAGGTTTTGGTGACATTCTCGAAAAAGTAGAGGCTGGTGAACGGCTGTCCTGTGATGACGGACTGAGGCTTTATAATACCAATGATATTTTACCACTTGGTTACATGGCCAATCTGGTACGAAATCGAATCAATGGGGATAAGACCTATTATATTTATAACCAGCATATAAACTATTCCAACATCTGCACAAATCTTTGTAAGTTTTGCGCCTTTGGCAAAGATAAAAGCCATGAGCAGGCCTATGAGATGGATCTTGAGACAGTAAAGCAGAAAGTTCGCGACCGTCTTGATGAACCCATTACTGAAATTCATATGGTGGGCGGGATTCATCCTGATCTTCCTTTTTCCTATTATACTGATCTATTACAGGGCATTAAAGAAGTTCGTCCCGATGTTCATATCCAGGCTTTTACCTGTGTGGAGATTGCTCATCTGGCAGGACTTGCTGATAAACCGGTTGGCGAAACACTTGAGCTGCTGAAACAGGCTGGACTCGGTTCTATTCCTGGTGGTGGTGCAGAAGTTTTCGCTCCAAGAATTCGTGAGATAACCTGTGAGAAAAAACTCCCTGGTAAGGAATGGCTGGAAGTAGCAAAAGTCGCACATAAACACGGGCTTCATACCAATGCCACCATGCTTTATGGCCATATTGAGACCATGGAAGAGCGGGTTGAACATCTTGATGCTCTCCGTTTGGCTCAGGATGAGACAAAGGGTTTCCTGGCGTTTATTCCTTTGGCTTTCCATCCCAAAAACACCGAGATGTCAAGTCTTTCAAGAACAACCGGCATTGATGATCTGAAAAGTATTGCTGTTGCCAGGCTTATGCTTGATAACTTTCCTCACATCAAGGCATATTGGGTGATGATTGGTCCGAAAGTTGCTCAAATAGCACTCTCTTTTGGTGCTGACGATATGGATGGCACAGTGAAGGAAGAAGTTATCACCCATATGGCTGGTGCTGAAACTGAACAGGCCATTGGCTCCACCACCCTTGTGAAACTGATTAAAGAGGCTGGGCGCGTAGCCATTGAAAGGGACACTCTCTACAACACCATCCAGACTCACGAGTAAAAACCAGGTTGATGCCCATGCAGGAAACAGTGTTCAAAGAAATAAGTGATAAAGTTCTCTCTGGGGGCAGGCTCACCGACGACGAGTTTCTTAAGCTTCATAAGAGTGCAGATCTTTACCAGCTAGGTTTTCTGGCCAATGGTATTCGAGAAAAACTGCATCCTGAGAAGCATGTAACTTATGTAATCGATCGAAATATCAACTATACTGATATTTGTGTGTCAGCGTGTAAGTTTTGTGCCTTTTTCAAGGCACCGGAAGATAAAGACGGTTATCTTTTATCAAAAAAAGAGCTGGCCCAGAAAATTCAGGAGACCCAGGATCTTGGCGGAACTCAGATTTTGTTGCAGGGAGGCCTGCATCCTGATCTTTCTCTTGAATACTATGAAGACATGCTCCGTTTTATGAAAGAGACTGGTATTCATATCCATGGCTTTTCCCCTCCTGAGATATATCATTTTGCCGAAATTTCTAAACTGCCGATCGGCGAAGTCATTAAACGATTAATCGCAGCAGGGCTTGACTCTATTCCGGGCGGTGGTGCCGAAATTCTTTCAGATCGTGTGCGCGATTCAACAGCTCCCAGAAAATGCAATGCTGACCAATGGATTGAAGTGATGGAAAAGGCTCATAGGCAAGGGCTTCGTACAACAGCCACCATGATGTTTGGCCATGTGGAAACCATTCAGGAACGCTTGGAACATCTGCGTCGTTTGCGTGAGCTTCAGGATCGCAGCAAAGGATTTACCGCTTTTATCCCCTGGCCGTTTCAACCCGATAATACTGCCCTTGTTGAGCTGGTTGACATTGAAAAAGTTACTGGCTATGGATATCTGCGCATGCTTGCCTTGTCGCGTATTTATCTTGATAATTTTGAGAACATCCAGGCATCCTGGGTAACTCAAGGGCCCAAAATTGCCCAGCTTTCTCTCTATTTTGGAGCCAATGATTTCGGTTCAACCATGATAGAGGAAAACGTAGTGGCAGCAGCCGGAATCAGTTTCAGGCTCTCGGAACAGGAGATCAGACGACTGGTTACTGATGCAGGGTTTGAGCCCAGACAGCGCTTAATGGACTACACTCTTGTTGTCTGACTTTTCCTGTGTGCTCTCATCCTGAAAAATCTTGTCAAATATTCAGGGCTCCCTGGGTAGTCCCTGTTGCTGCGCCTGTTATTCGTGATGGCGCAGTCGTTCTTAATGAGAACTCCATTGTTGCAGTAGGATCCTGTTCTGATATCTCCAGTCGTTTTTCCGACCTGCCACAAACAAGCTGTTCTGGCGTTATTATACCTGCCCTTGTTAATGCCCATATCCATCTGGATCTTTCAGCTTATGGCAATGTCTGTCAGGAGTCAGAAGACAGTACCATGTGTGATTGGATTTCAGCACTTTTGCAGAAACGTCAACAGGCACATTTTTCAGATGAAGAGTTGAAAGCTGCCGCAGAAAATATTTTGCAGGACCAGTACGATTCAGGCGTGGGACTATTGCTTGATATCAGCAACGTCAATCTCGGACATTTTGAATCATGTCCTGTTGAAAGAGTAGTACTTTTTGAAATGCTTGGCCCTTCAAAGAGTGCTCGACAGGCAGCAATTTCAGCCATCCAGAATCTGCCGCCTGATCAGGCTGTAACGGGACATGCTCCCTATTCAACAACTCCGGAATTATTGAAATATATAAAAGAACGCTGTCACAGTCAGGGCGAACTTTTTTCTCTGCATCTTTCCGAAAATCCTGATGAAGCACTCCTTCTCGCAAAAGGAGGCGGTTGTTTTTCGCAGTTTTTAAAAGAACGGGGTGGATGGGATGGGACTTTTCCAATCCCTGGAATTGACAGCAGTGGCGTGGTGGGGTACTTACATGAACTGGGAATATTGGATAATAAAACGATCTGTGTTCACTGTGTACATTTAACGACAAAAGAAATCAGGATTATAGCTGATTCTCATGCCCATGTTTGTTTCTGCCCGGGAAGTAACAGGTTCCTTTCAGTTGGCACGGCTCCACTGGAGCAGTTTTTGAAATACAAGATACTGCCCGCATTGGGAACCGATTCCATTGCTTCAAATCCGAAACTGGATATGTGGAGCGAGATGTCTCTTTTGCGGCAGATGCATCCTGATGTTTCACCCGAGCATATTTTTAGCATGGCAACCCTTGGTGGAGCAAAGGCGATGCATCGTGACAATGATTTTGGAAGTCTTGAACAGGGAAGGAAAGCCTCCATTCTTCATGTGCAGGGGCTCCCCTATAAAGAGCTAAGCAGTGCAGATCAACTCTTTGATCGGTTAACGTCATGTGGCAGACCGGATTCAATCACATGGCTTAACCTTGAGCTGTGAACTTTTTTTGCGGGATCAGGATTTGGGAATAGAAAGCAATATGAGTCGAGCACGTATTGGAATGGTTAATTTTATTAATACTGCTCCAATCTACGAGACCTGGAAAACACGTAAACACCCTGAGAACTGGCATGTTGTTGAGGCACCACCTTCAACTTTGAACCAGATGCTTGCAAGTGGCAGGCTTGACCTGGGTTTTGTTTCTTCCTATGAGTATGCAGTTCGTCCGGAAAAGTATCAGATTCTGGCAGATCTTTCCATCAGCGCCAATGGTTCGGTTGGTTCTGTTTTTCTTTTCTCCAGAGTAGAACCAAAACTGCTGAGTGATTATACTGTGCTTTTAAGCTGCCAGTCTGAGACTTCTATCAGTCTTGTGAAAATCATTCTTGAAAAGTTCTTTCATGTGCAACCGGAATATGTTGTAGGGAATGTAAATGGTCCTGAAGCTGATCAGGCCGGAGGCATTCTTGCCATTGGTGATGAGGCATTACGGCTTGCTGCAGGTGATGAATTTCCCTTTAAACTCGATCTTGCTGACGTCTGGTGCCAGTTTACAAATCTTCCTTTTGTCTTTGCTGTTTGTGCTGTGCGCGAGGAGTTCTGCCGGAAAGAACCTGAAACGGTTGCAGCTATTCACCGTGAATTTATTGATTGTAGAGGAGAGGGGAGAGAGAGACTTGAATTTATCTGTGAAGATGTCGCTCCTCGTATCCCTATGCATCCCGATGAATGCTATGTGTATCTTCGTGCCATTGAGTATGACCTTGGAGAACGCAAACAAAAGGCTTTAGAGACATTTTTTCAATATTTGATTGATCGGGATGAAGCCTCCCCAGAGTCTGTCCCATTAAAAATATTCAATCAGTGAAAGTCAATATCAGTGAAATGACAATGAAAAAAATTCTTGTAGCAGTGACAGGAGCTTCGGCCATGCTCTATTTGCAATCATTTCTTGAGATGCTTGCTCTTGAGGATGTTATTGTTCATGGAATCTGTTCTGAAGCTGGTGAAAAGGTTTTGGAACTTGAACATAATTGCGGGTCAGGCGATCTTCCTGCAGTGGGCAGATGGTTTGATTGCCATGATTATGCCGCAGCTCCAGCATCCGGGTCAGCCGGTTATGATGCAATGATAGTTGTTCCCTGTTCCATGGGAACTCTTGCAGCCATTGCTTCCGGGATTACGTCCAATCTAATTCACCGGGCAGCTGATGTTATGCTGAAAGAGAGCAAGCAATTAATCCTTGTTACCAGGGAAACACCTTTAAACCGAACGCATCTGAAAAATATGCTGGCAGCACATGATGGAGGGGCCACAATCTGTCCTCCGCATCCTGGGTTTTACCTTAAACCAGAGAATTTAACGGATGCTGCAATGACCTTCTCCTGGCGGCTTGGCGATCAACTCGGTTTGATCATGAAAGGGCGTAAACGCTGGGGGGACGAAGAGTAATGTTTCAGAAAATTACTGTCCTCCTTGAGATGATCAAGTTTAAGTTGACTATCTTTGCCATGCCCTTTGCCTTTATGGGGGCATTTCTGGCAGCACGTGGAGTGCCTGACTGGCTGACTTTCCTCCTTGTTATTCTGGCAATGGTTGGTGCCAGAACATGCGCCATGGGATTTAACCGTATTGTAGACGCTGGTTTTGACAAGGCCAACCCACGTACCGCTGAACGTGCTCTGCCGGCTGGAGCTGTCAGCATGCTTGAAGCATGGAGTTTTGTGATAGGTGCAGGTCTGCTCTTTTTCTATGCTGCCTGGTCACTGAACCCCTTCACTTTTAAACTGGCTCCTTTTGCACTGGGTCTTACTCTATTTTATTCGCTCACCAAGCGATTCACCTCATTTTGTCATTTGATTCTCGGCGTTGCCCTTGCTTTTTCTCCCCTTGGTGGCTGGGTTGCTGTGCAGGGAAGTCTGACATCCTACCCATGGGCACTCTCTGTCGGAGTACTCTTCTGGATAACAGGATTTGATACAGTTTATGCCTGTCTTGATGCGGATTTTGATCGTAAGGCAGGTCTGTACTCTCTGCCTGCAAGGATTGGGCAGCGTAATGCATTTCGGATGGCTGCTCTGTTCCATGTGCTGGCTTTTATTTTATTTGCTGTTACGGGTTTTCAGGCAGATCTGAATTTTGTGTATTTTGTTGGTGTACTGATTGCTGCAGCTGTTCTTTTTTATCAACACAGGATTGTGAATCCTAATGATTTATCAAAAATAAAGGGCTCCTTTTTTTCCATGAACGGTTTTATCAGTCTGGCCTTATTTATCGCAACCTGGCTTGCTCTGATTAGTGAAAAACTATGAAACGCCCGTTCTGTTTTTTCTCGCTTTTGTTTTGTCTGTTTGTGTCGTCAACACCTGAAAGTTCGGGGGCACCTTATCCCGTTGGTGTCGCTGATGATAAAATTATGGCAACAGCATATCAGGGAAATGAAAAGCTTAGATATAACGTTTCCTGGAGTGGTGGTATTAAGATTGGAGAACTCCGTATGGAGGTCATTAAACTTGAAGGCAGGCAGGAGCGTTTTGAGCTAAGGGCAAAGGTAACGTCTACAGGCTTGTTTCGTGTATTCTATCCCGTGGAAGATACCTTTGTTACCGTTGTTGAAGGTGCAAAACGGCTGCCTGTCACCTATGAAGTTCACCAGAAGGAAGGACGCAGTTCTGATGTCAGGCGACACACTGAATATAATCAGGTAAGCGGAGAAATTCGTTATCGAAAAAATGATCGAGATCCGGTCCTGTACCAGGTCAAAGAAGAGGTTCATAACGAGTTTTCTTCCTTTTTCTTTACTCGTGTTCTGCAGATGGATCCTGCTAAACCTTCCATTGTCCCGACGTTTGCAGATGGCAAACGCCATGAGGTTGTTGTCAGAACAGGGGAACGAACTCGAATAAGGAAAACGGTTAAAGGGGATGTGAATGTACTTTCGGTAACCCCGATTATGAAGTTCAAAGGTCTTTACGACAAAGATGGCGATACTGTGATTTGGTTTACGGATGATATCTGCCGTATTCCGGTTCGTGTTAATTCCAAGATTCTCATTGGTTCGCTTACTGCCGAGCTGGTTTCCTACAATAATCCTCTCTGTCTCGATCAAAGTGAGTATCACAACGAAATTCCTGAAAGTGTTTTGCGCAAACAGGAGCTTGAAGCCGGTGACTATAGGTGATGGAGAGTTTTTACGATGCCATCAAATATCACGTCTTCTCTTTTCCGGTATTGATTATCTACCAGAAGTGTTTATATTCAGCCCGCAAACCTGCTGGTTTTGTCGTTAGTTAAAAAAATCATAAATCAATAGATAAACAAGGAGAAGAGCATGAAACTTATTCTTTTAGGTGCCCCTGGTGCCGGTAAAGGAACCGTTGCAAAATTACTCACTGCCATTGATGGTTCAGTTCAGATTTCAACAGGAGACATCCTCCGTGGTGCAGTGCAGGCTGGTACAGATCTTGGGAAAGAGGCCGAAGATTTTATGAAACGTGGTGATCTGGTTCCGGATTCTCTTATTATGGGAATCATGGAAAAACGCCTCCAGGAACCTGACTGTGAAAAAGGTTTTCTGCTGGATGGTTTCCCTCGTACCATTCCTCAGGCTGAAGAGCTTACAGCGCTGCTTGAAAAGCTTGGTATTAAACTCGATATGGCCGTGGAGATCGATGTTCCAAAGGATATTATTCTGGACAGGCTCTGTACGCGTCGTACCTGTGAGAACCCTGATTGTCAGGCAATTTATAATGTTAAATCCAATCCACCTAAAGTTGAAGGGATTTGTGATAAATGCGGTGCAAAAGCTATTCAGCGTGAAGATGAGACTGAAGAGGCCATCAGCCATCGTCTTGCAACCTACAATGAAAAAACAGCACCTCTGATCGATTTTTATAAGGAAGCCGGATTGCTGATGAGTGTTCCTGCAACCTCAAGTGATGCCGTGATTGATGCCGTAAAAGAAAAACTGAATCTGTAATTGAATGGTAAGCGTTCACCAGCACCTCATCTTCGTCCATTTTTGCCTGCTTACTTATAACCACATAAGCTACGCAGTCAAAAATGAACGAATATAAGGCACTGGTCAACGCTTACAGGCATGAGCAAACGCTTACAGGCATGAGCAAACGCTTACAGGCATGAGCAAACGCTTACAGGCATGAGCAAACGCTTACAGGCATGAGCAACGCTTACAGGCATGAGCAACGCTTACAGGCATGAGCAACGCTTACAGGCATGAGTCAACGCTTACAGGCATGAGGTTACCGTAAATTTAAGGGGAATTCAATGAGTGACGCAGTAAAAGAAACGGATTATGCGGGATTAGAGCTGGTGCATCGTGGCAAGGTGCGTGATATGTATGGTATTCCAGGTCATGACGACAAGCTGTTGATGGTGGCTACTGATCGGATTTCCGCCTTTGATGTGGTGATTGATGCCATTCCAGGAAAGGGCAAGGTGTTAACTCAGCTTTCTCTGTTCTGGTTTGATCTGCTGGGTGATGTTGTTGACAATCATCTCATCACAGCGGATGTGAGTGAATACCCTGAAGTGTGTAAACCGTATGCAGCCGAACTTGAAGGTCGGTCTATGCTGGTGCATAAAACAGAGCCTTTAAGTGTTGAGTGCATTGTCAGGGGGTACATTTCCGGGTCTTTCTGGAAGGCATACCTGAAAAATCCTGTTGTCTGCGGGTTTGAATTTCCGGATAATATGCAGGAATCTGATAAGCTACCCGAACCTATTTTTACGCCTTCCACAAAAGCAGATATCGGCGATCACGATGAAAATATTTCTGTGAGTGCCATGGAAGATCTGCTCGGTAAAGAGCAAACCGCGAAAATTTCAGCTATCAGTCTTGAGCTCTATACCAGAGCGGCAGATTATGCACGTTCTAAAGGAATAATCATTGCAGATACCAAGTTTGAACTTGGCTTGTTGGGAAAAGAAAAGAAATTAATTCTTATTGATGAGGTGCTGACTCCGGATTCGTCCCGTTTCTGGCCACTTGATCAGTATACACCGGGCAAAGGCCAACCAAGTTTTGATAAACAATTCCTGCGTGATTATCTGGCAACACTTGATTGGGATAAAAATCCTCCTGCCCCTAAAGTCCCACAGGAAATAATTGATAAAACAAAAGCGCGCTACGAAGAAGCTTTGGAGAAGATCATTAAAGCTTAATCACACCTTTCCAATCAGGTTACAGACAATCTCAACAAGCCTGTCTAATGGGATGGGCTTGGTGAGATAATCATCCATTCCAGCTTTCCTGCATTTTTTCTCAAAGTCCGGGGTGGCCTGTGCGGTAAGGGCAACAATGGGAATGGGAAGGTGGGCAGAGCCTTTCTCCTCTTTTCTTATTATTTTCGTTGTTTCAAGGCCATCAAGTACCGGCATGCGAATATCCATGAGAATGATGTCAGCAACTTCTTTTTTCATGGTATCCAGAAGTTCCTGCCCATTTGCACAAATAGTTACGGTGCCGCCCTGTTCTTCAAGATAGGCTGAGATAATACGCTGATTAATATATTCATCTTCTGCAAGGAAAATTCGAATTCCGGAAAGTTTTTTTATCGCTCCAGTTTTTTTCTGTAGTTCCTTCTCATGCCTGAATTCTTCAGCTGCCAGAGCACATTGTATGGTAAAGCAGAAAGTGGAGCCATTCTCATCACTGTTTTCCAGCCATAGTGTTCCCTGCATGTGCTGTACGAATTCAGCACTGATTGCCAGCCCAAGGCCTGTTCCCTCTGTAACCTTGTCTGTCTCCAGGCTGCCCCGGGAAAATGCGTCAAAGATTGTATGGTGTTCGTCATCAGAAATGCCACTGCCACTGTCCGTTACACTGAAGAGAAGTTCCACTTCGCTATCATTGGGTTTTGATTTTAAAGCTATTTTCAGTTGAATAGACCCTCTTTCACTGAATTTTATACTGTTGTTCAGCAAGTTGATCAGAATCTGCCTGATGCGTCCACTATCTCCAACAAGAGCATCCGGTATGTCTGTAGCCTGTTCGGAACTGATTCTGATATCTTTATTCTGGTTCTGTGCCTGAAGTTGCATCAGTTCTTCTACTTCGGTGACCAGCCCTGAAAGGGAAAAAGGTGAATAATGAAGCTGGAATTTTCCTGATTCAATCTGTGAAAGGTCAAGGATAGAGTCAACGAGGGTATGGAGGCGTTGACCTGAAACAGTCATCATTGAAAGCAGGTGTTGCTGCTCTTCATTCAGGGAATCTTTTTCAAACATCTTAAGCATGCCTATCATACCATGGAGAGGAGTGCGGATTTCATGGCTCATATTGGCCAGAAAAATGGATTTTACCTGGTTTGCCTTTTCTGCATCAATCTTGGCAAGGATAGCAATTTTTTCTTCACGACGGCGACGACGCACCTCTTTTTCCAGTGAAGCGTTGGATTCATGGAGCTGCCGGTTCATAGCATTCATGGCGTTAGCCAGATCCTGCAATTCCGCATCTGCGGGTGGAGTAATATCCATCCCTTTTCCCTGAATCATTGTTGCTGAGCTGTTGGCTAACCGTTGGAGTGGTTCAATGATTCTTTTATTGGTTGTCCATCCAACAAGGGCGGATAGCAAAAGAAGAAGTAATATTAAGAAACTGAGTAACATAAACGACCGGGTAGTGGGTGCCCAGGATTTGGTGACATCGATATTTGCTACAATAATGAATTGATGATCGTGGAATTCAAAAGAAGAAGAAACAGAAATATAGCGAACGTGATTAATTGTCACTTCACCATCCCAGTTTTGTTCCGGAGGAAAAGCTGTATGTAAAGCCCCATTCTGTGACTTTTGGGCAAGGACTTGGCCTTCACTGTCGAGAATCAGTAGATTCTGGCTGGGAGGAAGAGGTACCCGGTCTACTATTTTCTGAAGAGTGGTAAAAGGAACCAGGCCTGAAATGACACCAATGATATAGGAATGATCCAGGAAATAGATGGGATGGCTGATCCCCATTGCCTGGGTATCATTTGCCAAAGTTAATTTGGTGACATAGGGAATGCTGGTGTTGTATGGGACGTGAAAAAGTGCCGGGTTAGTGGTGAAACAGTCGGGAATTATATCATTTTTATGGTCGGAAACTCCACTTTTGATAATTCCATTGATATCGTAAAAGGCAAGGGCTGAAAACGCCGGGTTGTTTTTTTTTAATGTTCTAAGAAGATTATACTGCTGGTAACTTTTTTGAGCCATTCGTTCAAACTGATGACTGGTCATCTCAAGATCGTGGAAAAGAGTGTCTAAAAACAGGGAGAGTTGAGACCGTGTACCGTTGCTGGTAGCATGGAGTTGCTCGATAACATGATTGCTTCGGGAGTTGTTATACCGATGCAGGAAGAATGCACCCATAAGCAGTCCCTGAATGAGGAAAACAATGATAAAAATGAAAAATATGCGGGTACGAATGGTTGTGCGCATAAATTGTAACGGAAAATAGGAAGGTGTTTAGTCGTTAGAAAATTTTATTTATTTTTTTTAAGCAGATAATTTTGTAAAGGCACTTTTATACCCCAAATGGGAGCACGAACACCGGTAAACGGTTAGGAAAGCCGGCACTCCGTTCAGTACCCCCTTGGGTATAAGTGCCTTGGTGGTACTTAGGGGTAATGCGCTAAGGGCTCGGTAAAAAATAACTTGGACTTTCCAATTCGTAACTGCACCACATCTTCAGCCGATTTTATATATTCACAATCCTCACGTAGCCAGCTACGCTGCGGTTGTGAATATATAAAATCGACTGAACCTGTAGCACATTTATGACCGAAAAATGCCAAGTTATTTTTTACCGAACCCTAAAATGAGTCCCAGCTTACTTTTAATTTAGCGGAGTTTAAAATGAAATTCTTAAAATGAATACAACATTATTGTATTATAATTGAACAATACGGAATGTCGAATGAAAACAGTCTGAAGAATCGTCCGGCTCCGTTTTTTGGGACATTTGCTTTTTGATATGGTTCTTCTCCCCCAAGCCTGTAACTAATTGTGGCATACTTGCCAAAGGTGGCCTGAAAAATTCTGTTTGGGGGCTGCCGGGGAGGTGATACTGTTTAATTGTTTTTCACCAACACGATGAAGTCTTTGTTGAAGAAGGGGGGAATAATGTTCCTGCTGTTGAAACAAAAACAGCGGGTTACCATAAAGGCAACCCACTGTTTTAAAGGAAATATCAGATTAGCTCTTGATATTCACCATTAATATGGATGAAACTCCCTGATTCTGTAATCTTTTTCCCTGAAATCTTTACTATAGTCTTTTTTGAAGTCCGCATATTTGGCGACAAAACGTCCCATGTACTGATTGACCACGGGATATTCTGCCTTTAACCAGGCAACCATACCGCCTGCAAGGATTTTTACGTTGGTATATCCATATCTTGTCATGAGATGAGCGACATAGTAGGCACGATGAGATGTCCGACAGAAAATATAAATCTCGGCATTAGGATCTTTAATTTTTTTTGGAATTGTATAGACATGGCCCGCGTGGATATTATCAGCCCCTTCAATGTGAAAGGTGTAAAATTCTTCAGCCATTCTCAGGTCAAGAATGTATGCATTTCTTTTGCCGGCATTCACCTCATCCACAATTGATTTAAATTGATCCACCTTGATAATATTTTCCGGTGCAACTTCTTTTTTGAACTCCGCATAAATTTGCTTTTCCACTGCCGCAAGATCAGCTTCAAGGGCTAAGCAGGGAAAAGCTGCTGCTACAGAGAGCATAACGCCTGCAATAAATGTTTTGACCTTCATACTATTCTCCTCTTTTTTGTGTTTGGATACATTAGTGCCTGACAGAATGTTTTCTTGTTTTTTTCAAAGAAAATATTCTGATAAGGCAATTATACCCCCTTATGGGGTGTTGGTAGCACCAATTCCGGTGCTGATTTAACGCATTTCAGTATGTTGGCTGAAAGTAGAGATGACAGTATCCGCAATAATCTGGTGACTGATTTTTGAAATTAGTGGACGCCGTTTGAAATGTCAACACCAATACTACAAATGTGGCATATAAGATTTTTATCCATATTCCGTGATGATGGTGGTTTCTGACAGGGGAAAACTTGGTGGACAGGTATTTGTTGCCAATGGTATTGTCAAAATTTTTCAGACAGAAAAACAGGGCTAGAAAATTGTATAATGATTTTGCAAAGGATGGTACTCTTGTGCAACACAAGCATGGGTGTCATACCTGCTTTGTAACTGTCAGGTAGGACTATAAATTACCCTGCTTCTAATGAACAATCAGACTTTGAATGAGTCTATCTATCTGAATAAACTTGATCGTAAATATTCGGGTTGAAGGAAAACTAGTGCTACAATCCATCAATTGTAAATGTTTGGATAGCACCCCAGGTTCGCTCAAGCCGGCTTGAGAGCTATATTGGTTCATATGCGAAAAAGCTGGATCGGGCGAAGATGGGGTGCTAGCCGAATATTTACACTTGATCTGCCATATATCGAGTGCTACTGAATGGTTACCAGGAATGAAGCAACTGACAATTGATACAACCGGAACCAGGTATACCATGAAAGAAGGTGGTGACGGCCTGTGGTTTCTCAAGGGCTGGCGGGATTTTCTCAAGTCCGCCGGACTGACAACATTTGACCAGTTTGTTCATCTTTCCGGCACGGAGGTCGACCGCAATAAAAGAAGCCTGGTATACCGACTCAAGTTGGGAGAGGACAAGCAGGTTTTTTATTTGAAATTACATACAAATTATGTGAGAAGAAATCTGTCGACTCTGTACAAAAAGGTTCTCATAACTCAGATAGAACTGACAAATATGATGCATTATGCCAGAGCTGGTCTGGATGAGCTGGAGCCGGTAGCCTGTGGGTGGAGGTCTGGTGAAGATGGCATCAGCAGTTTTTTATTGATTAAGGAACTGGATGGGTATCAATCCCTGCAGGATTTTTTGACCGGTTCTGACTGTTCGTCAAGACAGCAGCGTCGTGCTGTCGCCGAGGCAGTAGTCGCAATGCTGGCCAAAATGCATGGTTATGGTCTGGCCCATATTGAGCTTTTTTCCTGGCATATTTTTGTAAAAAAAACAAAGGATGGGCACTACCTGGCACAGCCCATTGATTTGGAGCGCACGATAAACAAAGATAACTGGCCCTGGTCACAATGGCTTATTCGTCGTAAACATGCTAACGATCTGGCTGTCTTAAATTTGACTGTTCCCTGGCCGCATATCAGTTCTGCCGAGAGAATGAGATTTTACCATGCGTACTGTAAAACAATGGGCATCAGTAAAAATGACCGATCTTTTTTTAAACTTATTCTGGGAATAGCAAAACATCGTGGCCGTAGATCGAAGTTTCAACCAGCTGGTGTTTTCGCTAGAATGTCAGTAAAACAGGTTTGACAAGCTCGTAAAAACTAACACCGGTAAACGGTAAGTGAGGCCGGCATAAGTGCCTTGTTGGTATGTCTAACTTGCTAACGTTAATCGAACTTTTCGTTTTCTTGTTTTTTACACCCCTCGAGGGGGTACTGTAAAGAGTGACAGGAATTAAGGAGTAAGGCACTAACAGTAGCCATCAAGATTTTCATGAATGATTTTTTAGAAGTAAAACAAATTTCTAAACTCTTCAGGCCAGACAAAGAAGTGGAAGTCGTGGCTCTTGATGATATTAATCTTGTAACTGAGAAAGGAGAGTTTGTCGTAATTTCCGGTCCATCCGGAAGTGGTAAAACAACGCTTCTAAATATCATCGGAGGTTTAGACCTGCCAAGTAAAGGAGAAATTATTCTGGACGGTGAACGTCTGACAGGGCTCCCGGAAAAGAGTCTTTCACAAATCAGACGCGACCATATCGGTTTTGTTTTTCAGGCCTATAATTTGCTGCCAGTACTTACCGCTCGTGAAAATATTGAATATGTTATGAAATTACAAGGAGCAAGTAAGGAAAAATGTTTAGCGCGAAGTATGGAAGTGGCAGAAAAACTTGGCATTGACACATTACTGGATAAGCTGCCCCATCAGTTAAGTGGCGGCCAGCAGCAACGTGTCGCTGTTGCAAGGGCAGTAGCTCCTACCCCCAAACTTATACTGGCTGACGAACCAACTGCCAACCTGGATTCAAAATCAGCATCGTCACTTATTGATATGATGCAGAAACTGAACAGAGAAGAAAATGTGACTATTATTTTTTCTTCTCACGATCCCATGGTCATTGCAAAGGCCAGACGTTCTATAGTGCTGAAGGATGGAAAACTATTCTCAAATATCTGTTATTAAAAGGATCCTGGCTGCCGCCTGCTTTGGTGTTGTGCCTGGCTTTTCGCTCGAAAATACTAATATTCCCGGTTACGATGATTTCTATCAACAATTCGATTACAATCGCCTGCGGGCAGAACTGACCCTTGAACATGATCGCTATTCTGATGTAATTGCCACATTGATTGTGGATAATGAAACCTTGTATAAAGCAAATCCCGGCAGCCTGACAAATGATACATCCATTTATCGGGCTTACCTGGAGTACCGCGGGGCCCGCCACTTCTGGGTTGTCGGGAAACAACGGATCCCACTGGGCGTAGGAAGGTTCTGGAACCCCATTGATGTTTTTAATCCCATAAATATTGAGGCCATTGAACCAAACGAACGTCCGGGTACAAACACCATACGCTATGAATATGCCTTGAGCGATCTTTCCAATATTGATGTGAATGTGGCTGAGGGGAAGGGGGCTGTGCGGGTAAAGGGGTATCTTGAGTTTGCTGATGTGGCTCTCATTGGCGAGTGGGATGATGATTCGAATCAGGATATAGTAGGTTGGGAAATAGAGGGAGAACTTGCCACTACTGGTATAGAATTACGAAGTGAAGGGGGCAGTTTCCATAATCGACAAACCGGCAGGCGTCACACAGAATTCATTGCCGGAGCAGAGTATGGTTTTGCAAATTCTTTGATTCTTCTGGGAGAGTACCATTACATTGATGTGCCCGGAACTGATCAGATCGGGCTTTCCGCCAGTTTCATGCCAGCCATGCTCTGGACCTGCTCATTAATGAGTGTAACAGATCTAAATGATGGTTCCGGTTTTGTGTCGCCTGTGGTGGAGTATAGCTTGAGTGATGAAATGACACTTCGTGCAGGAGCTTTTATGTACCATGGAGCAAACGATTCAACCTTTGGTGAAGGTTTTAACAGGTTTTATATGCGCTGGTTCATTCACTTTTAAAAAGACACTGAATGTATGAATATAATCCTGTTTGAAGCAAATGAACTGGTCAATGACTGTGTTGTTCTGAACGATCAGCGTGCCAAACATATTGTTAAGGTCCTGCAAAGCAGGACAGGGGACAGACTGAGAGTAGGCATGATTGATGGAAACATCGGTGAAGCCAGAGTGGTGTCTGTAAAACGAAAATTTCCTTTTGTTGTTGAACTCTCTGTTCATTTAACCGGGCAACCTGAGCCACCTCCTGCCATTGATCTCCTGCTGGCATTACCCCGACCAATCATGTTGAAACGGATACTGAGTCAGGTAACAGCCCTTGGTATTCATACGATTCATCTGGTGAATGCAAATCGGGTTGAAAAAAGTTTTTGGGATGCAGGATTACTTGAAAAAGAAGCGTATCGGCCCCACCTGATCCATGGTCTGGAACAGGCCGTTGATACGTGTCTGCCAAAGATCCGGATGCATCGGCATTTTCGCCCTTTTGTTGAAGAGTATCTCCCTGATCTGGCAACTCAATACAGCAGCCTGCTGCTGGCACATCCCTTTGCAGAGCAGAAGCTGTCTCAGTGTTTACCTGAAACAGCTGAAAAAATACTCTACGCCGTCGGGCCTGAAGGTGGCTGGGTTGATTTTGAGGTTGAGAAACTCCTGGCTACCGGGATGTGTGCTTTTTCAATGGGGAGCAGAATTTTAAAAGTTGATACAGCAGTTGTCGCAATCCATAGCAGGATCAGTCAGGAAATGGAAAGGAAATAACTCTTTTTTAGTACCTTATAAATTCTTTCGAAGTCTACGCTTATCTCGTGTTTTTTTGAAAAGAATTTGGTGAAGGTACTTATGCCGGCTTTACTTACCGTTTACAGGTGTTAGTGTATTACTCCGGCTGGTTGTTTATATTTTCAATGCTTATTGATGAATGTGGTTTTATTTTTTTATTGTGACTCTTTTTGAGGCGCGGGGAAGGACGTTTTGCAACAATGGGATGGAGTTGAACGGAGGAAAAAGAAGGAAGATCGACGGGCATTGTCTCAAAGAAGATTGTCTGTTGAACGTCGTTTTGATTTCCGTAAGGCCAAGCCTCAAGCTCGCAGATCTCTGAAATCCTGGCTGCGATCTCTTGCCAATGCACGTCTGGGAGTTGATCGTCGTGAAGGCGTAGAGCGTCGTGCTTTAGAGGATCGCAGGTCACAGGAATTACGCTCACTTCTTACACCTGAAGAGCTTGCTGATCTTTTACGGGAGTGAGCAAACAGTTTTTCCTCCTGCATTGCTATTCCAAACGTATTCTTTTCCTGCCAATTCGTACCATAATTCCTTCTGTCGCATAGACAAGGAGTCCACACCACACCAGCGCATATCCAATCATTTGTTCCTTTGGGAACGATTCCCCATAAATAAAAATACCAATACAGAGTTGCAGGCTTGGTGCCATGTACTGAATAATTCCAAGTGTCGATAGTGGAATTTTTTGTGCTGCGTAGCCAAAAAAGAGCAAGGGCAGGGAGGTGATGATTCCGGTTCCTGCCAGAAAGAGGCGCCCATTGGTGTTTTGCTGGATGAAGTCGGATTCTCCCTGGCTGGCCAGGAAAACCAGAGTGAGTAGTGCTGGAATGAAGAGGATTGCAGTTTCCAGACAGAGTCCTTCAAGTGAAGGCAAAGGTGCAGTTTTCCGGAGTAGCCCGTAGAAAGCGAAAGTCAGTGCAAGAACAATGGCAATCCAGGGAAAATGACCGTAGCCAAAGGTCAGATAGCAGACGCCGATAAAGGCTATCAAAATGGCGATCCATTGAGGAATACGTAATCTTTCTTTCAGAAAAAAGACCCCTAACAGGACATTGATCAGGGGGTTAATAAAATACCCAAGACTTGACTCAACAATGTAGTCATTGTTCACGGCCCAGATATAGATCAGCCAGTTTACAGACAGAAGTAATGCGGTGAGAACAAAGCGAAGTACAACCTTTTTATCTTTCAGGACTGCCAGCAGCGTGTCTGTTTTTTTCAACAGAACAAGGAGCAGCAGGGTTGCAACTGTTGACCAGGTTATTCGATGGCAAAGAATTTCCAGGGGGATGGCAGAAGAAATGGTCTTCCAGTAGAGAGGAAGCAGACCCCATATTAAAAATGCTCCCAGCGCAGCACAGAGTCCTGTATTACTTCTGGTCATTTTTTTTATACTCTGAAGTGTCCTGTTTCTGTACAGGTGGGGGAGGCCAGACGTAGACGCCTGACACTTTTGGAGGAAGAACACCACCAGAGCTATGTTTTACAGATATATTCGGTCGCTCATGTGTGCACCAGTCATATTCTTTCCTGCCTCCAGAATATTGCACGGCGAGCTTGTTGTTAAGCAATACGGTTGCCAGATCCTGTCCGTCAAATTCTACATCAGCCAGGATTCGAAAATATTTTCCTCTTTCAATCCTGTGGAGATTGATCACCTTTGCATTTTTAAGCAAAGAATGAACCATTTCCTTTGCTTGCTGAGCAATTTTTATTGCATCGAGGCAGGACTTCTTTTTTAATTCAGGAGTATCTATTCCTCTCAGGCGAATGACTATATTTTTGCCGACAATTGCAGGGGTCTCAGGGATATCAAAGGTAATAGAGTCACCATCGTAATTTTTCACAAATCGGACATTCTCAAAACTTTTGTACTTGCCTGTCCAGGAACTGGTATCTGCGTAGACAGGGCTGCCGGTGAAAGTTGAAAAAAACAAAAATACTGTGATTTTGGTGACGATATGCATGACTGATGATTGTGGCATAGCTGTACGCTCACCAGTACCAGATCATTTCGAGCTTGATAAAATTGTCCCGGGCCAGGCTGAACGCAGGATCATAGATGTCCATATCAATGAAAAAGGAGGCATCAAGGTTAAGTCTTACTGAGTCACCAAGGCGACGACTGGCCTCCATGGCAATGATGGTGGAACCGGAATCAAGATCCCGAATAACTCCAAGAAGAATGTTTGAATCATCCATATCATTGATTGCGAGGCGCAGGCCACCCATGATGTCGTTTTGGTAAATGGTAGGGAGCCACCCATCATCACGATCATCATACACATATTCCCCGATCAGACCAAGATCCATCATTGTCTCAAAAATAGTGCTGAGAGTGTATTCAAAGCCAAATGTGGTGGCAGCATAGGAACGGCTCTGGCCGGTACGAAAATACGCCTCTCCTTTGATCAGCCATGCTCCTGCGACCATCTGGAGATCGAGTCCGGTTTGTCCTATCTGTTCATAGTAAGGATAGAGTATAGGTTTGGAATTTTGATCCCGAGAAAACAGGAGGACTGGATCGCGGGCTGTGCCATCAAAATAGTAGAGCCCGATATCAGCGTTTGCAAGGCTTGTGGAATAACGAAGAGCAAAATCAAGATGCTGCTGTTCACTACTGCTTTCGTATACTGTCTTATCTGTATCCACGGCGAGTGGGGTACGAAATCTTCCTTTTTCTCCGGGAAACGTTCGTTCCCGGAACCAGGGAAGTGCAAATGCCTCTATCACGCCCCAATCCCGTGGGACGGTCAGGTGCACCATGGGTTGTCCCAGCTTTTCTTCACCATCAAGTGCATCCACCTGATCGGTCTGATTAATGATATCAACAAGATGAACAAATTCGGTGGCGCCCCAGAAGACTCGACCAACCCCGACTGTAAGTTCCCAGGAATCGGTGAAATAGAGCAGTTCAGCAAGGCGAAGATCACCATGGCTTCGCTCATTGTCTTCACTGTCCTGTCGATAAAAGGCTTCCAGGCTAAAGCTTAAATTTTCCATGATATCATGGTAGAGTTCGAGCCTGGCTGCAACAGATGCTGATTGATTCTTCTGATGCGGGTATGCACCATCTTCAAGGAAGAGAAATCCCTCCACAGAGAAGTCTCCGTTCACCTCCATTCCCTGGACATCAGCGCCAAACAGAATGCTTACACATATCAGGAAAATTCCTTTTAAATGGTATCTTTTGTGTCTTTTGTTATCGGACACGTTTTAAGCTGGTTGAATTGAAATCTTTGTCAGAAAGACCAGTACGAAACTGGTAGTTTTTCCAGAGGAGACGTGTGGATTTACCTGTCTGATGGTTTATCATATTCATGGCATCAGCACGCCAGTAGGTGTCGAGGTATTTTTGGTAGCCTTCAACGGTAAGGGTTTTAAGAAGACTCTGTTTACGATCATAAAATTCCACCTTTTGAACCCGGTATTCGGCTTTGTCCAGCCACGATATACGTTTGGTGTAGCCCGAATTTTTTCTGTCCACAGGGTAGCTTTCTCCCACAAAACAGAGTTCACCCTGATATTCTTCTTCACGTAAATGTTTGTAGGTGTATTTTTCCACTTCCAGGCTGGCAATATCTTCGTAGGCAAATTCGCTGCCCATAAATGATCCTGATTTGTTACGGGAGTTGATGCGTTTGACTCGTTTTAAAGCAGGAAGATAAAGCCACTGCTCGTCATCACCAACCTTGTGGGAAAAGCTGAGAAAGGCTGTACCTTTTACATCTTTCGGGGTGTCGAAGATGGAGAGGCTTTTATCGCCGTCGCCAGCTACTTCAAGGGTTTTACTGCGAATGGCCCGTTTGCTTTCTTTACCCTGTTTGTTTTTCAGGATCATTGTCATGTCTGCTGTGTAGTCACCAAAGCCTTCATCGCGTCGGTCAGCCTCCATGGCAATGGCCAATCCTTTTTCTTCAGCAGTTTCGGAATAAGCGGGTTGAATAAAAAAGAGTGGCGCACACACAAAAGAAACTATCAGGGTTTTGGCTGACAAAGGGATCATCTTTTGTTCTCCAGTTTTATAAGAAGTGTTGGCAGAAAGAAAAAATCGAGAATTAATGCAAAAATAATGGTGATAGTGGTCATTAAACCCATGTGAGAGTTGATCTGGAATCCGGAAAAAGAAAGGACTCCAAAGCCGCCAACAAGTGCCAGTGTCGTTATCCATATGGCAGAACCTACAGTGTTAAAGGCATAGCGGACAGAATCTTCAGGACTCATTGCGTGTTCTTTGCGTGCACGCTGGTATTTGGAGAGAAAATGTACAGTATCATCAACGACA
>JAYEOK010000068.1:0-4634 GCA_034722915.1 Thermodesulfobacteriota bacterium
CCCATACCAATCCACTCTGGATTATGGCTTATGACAACTTTCCCCTGGAAGTAATCAATCGCAAAGAAGAATACTTTCGTCACTATCGGGAACTGGACAGCTGGTTCACTTTTTACCATGATCCTCTTATTAAGGCCTGCAAACTTGATGAGCTGAATCAAATAAGCAGCACCTGGCCACTGGCTTAAGTAAAACCAACGCCCTGTAAAAACATTATTTTCTTATTGCATTCCTGTATAAAACATACTACCAAACAGCAACAATACCTACCAGCAGTGTAATCTTAACTATTCATTTATGGAGACTATCATGAAAAACACACACAAATTAATCCTTGGTGCTATCGTTCTTTTGCTGAGCAGCGGAATTGCTCTTTCCAGTGCTTTTGCCAATGCCCCTGCTGCAACAGATGCTGCCCAGGAAGTTGCTGCAAAGACTACTGGAGATATGGCCAAAGACGCTGCAACTGACGTGGCAAACTCTGCCACAGACCAAGCCGTTGATATTGCTAAAGATGAGGCCCACAAAGCCGTAGATTCAGGAATGGAAAAAGCAACTGACGCTTTAAATCCTGCTGAGAAAGCAGCCGACACAGCTGCTGATGCTGCCCATACAGCCGCAGATGTAAAAAAATAAGCTTAGGAACGTACATTAAATAACCTGAACATCTTTCTTGCCCTTCGGAGTCTCGTGCCTCGCTTACCTGTTCCGCCAGCAATACTTTAAAAACCGTTACATACAGGGAGTATGCAAAGCTTTTTAAAGTGTCGCTGACGAAAAAATTGCGGCGAAATATGTTCAGGTTATTTAATTCCCGTTCCTTATTTCAAATTTGCTTTAGTGCCTTACAGAATATTTCCTTGTTTTTTCAAAGAAAACACTCTGTAAGGCACGTATCCTCCCCCATACGGATGATTTGCTCACCGATATCACACGCCACTCTCTTTCCTGATAAACATTCGGGTTGGTGCTTAATTGCTACCAAAACCATCTTCCTGTAAATCAATCTGTATTTCCCTTTACACATCTGCCTAAATGTTTGGATAAATCGATCTTTTCGATTAAGATTCATTGTCCTTAACTTACTGCGCTCTTAACACTTATCAAATTCTCATACCGGACTACACTCAATGAACTATTCGACTCCACTTAAAACCCTGTGCATCCTTACCCTATCCGCTCTTTTTTGGGTCCCATCTCTACAGGCCAGGCCTAATACTTCAATTAAAAATACTCTGAGCCGTGAAGAAAATCCCAGGGGTGGAACAAAAAACAAACTTATCATGCCTTATGCCTTTTCATCAGAAAGTTTGGGTTTTACCATGGGTGTTGGTGGTGGAACTAAAGGCTACGGCCAGGACCAACTGCTCCTGGGAGCAACAGCATTCGGGAGTACGGATAGTGCAGCGGCTCTTTTCCTCGGGATGTGGGATTTTCGTCCATCCTTTGCCAATCGTTTCTTTTTCAGTGCCCAGGGGATGGTGGGCCACTACCCGAACAACCGGGCGTACACCAACATCGCCTGGCAGCCTGACAGCATTCGGGCAGGCAGTAATGATTCTGACGAAAATGACTATGCAGAAGACAGTGGATATGACAACTGGACTGATTTTAAAATCGAGTTTGTCGTGCCCTGGGGAGCAGCCCGTCATAATTCCATGCAGCATTACACCTTGAAACGTGGTTTACTCCAATCCGCCCCTGTGGGTGGCGACACATGGAACCCAATAAAACACGGTGTTACAACTCTGCTTCTCAGACAGTATAACCGTTATCGCAGTTTCGAATTTCATTCTGGCGATAAAGACGCTACAATTCACCCTGTTCAGTTTGCTATTTCCTACAACAACACAGATTTTCCTGGAAACCCATCAAAAGGCAGCCAGCAGTATTTTGGAGTCACCCATGATTTTGGCTGGCTTGAATCCCCCGAAGAGTGGACCTTCATCGAATTTGAAGCAAGTAAGTACTTTTCTCTTGGCAGCTCTGACTGGGCACGCCAACGCATCATAGCCCTCAATGTATGGACAGGTGACACTCCAAGCTGGGATGAACAAACGAATCCTGACGGTTCAATCTCCACCACAGACCGTCCTCCCTTTTATGAAGGAGCAACTCTGGGTGGCTTTTATCGAATGCGCGCCTATCCCATTGATAGATTCAACGACCGCTCAGTTATATACACTGCTGCAGAATACCGGTATACAATGGACTGGAACCCGATTGGCAGCATCTCATGGCTAAGCTTCCTCAACAGTGACTGGCTGCAGCTGGTTGCCTTTGCTGAAGGCGGCAGGGTTGCCGATGAATACGGTTCTGACCTGTTCAAAGACTGGAAGGTGGACGGTGGTTTTGGTATTCGTTCCATGTTTTCCGGAGCAGTTGTACGGTTTGATGTGGCCTTTTCAGATGAATCCACAACCGGGTGGATTATGTTTGGACAGCCCTTCTAATATAACAATGCGTGCAGTCATTCAACGAGTCAGCAGAGCTTCAGTTACTGTTGACTCTGAGATAACAGGAAAAATTGGAGCAGGACTGCTTGTACTTCTTGGTATTCACAAGGATGACGGAGCAAAGGAAATCAAATGGCTGGCTGACAAAATCATCAACCTCCGCATCTTTAAAGATGAAGACGGAAAGATGAATGACTCCCTGCTGGATACTGGTGGAGCCATGCTTATTGTTTCCCAGTTCACCCTCTATGGCGATTGCCGGAAAGGCCGAAGACCCGGCTACTCCACCGCTGCCCCACCTGACAGAGCAAAATCTCTGTACCGGCAGTTCATAGACACAGTAAAACAAAAAAATATTTCCACGGCCAGTGGCAGGTTCCAGGCCCACATGGATGTGGAACTTGTGAATGACGGGCCTGTAACCCTTCTCCTTGACTCCAGTAAACTCTTTTAATTATGAGATCAAAATGACCTATACTCCCGGCTCAACCTATTCCGGATTCACTCTGAAACAACATCAATACCTGAATGAAATCAAAGCGGATGTGTATCTCTTTGAACACAATATTCTGGGCTGTCCGCTGCTGGCCATCAAAAACAGCGACAGCAACAAAACCTTTTCCGCAGCCTTTAACACCATTCCCACTGATTCAACCGGCGTTGCTCATATCCTGGAGCATTCAGTGCTCATGGGTTCACAGAAATATCCGGTGAAAGATGTGTTTGGTGAGATCAACAAGGGCGGGCTCATGACGTTCTTAAACGCCATGACCGGCTCAGACATCACCTACTATCCTTTTGCCACCAGAAATCTGAAAGAATATTTCAACATCATGGATGTGTATATGGACGTGGTGCTGAACCCGCTCCTGGCACGATCCACCTTTGAGCAGGAAGGATGGCACTATCATCAGGAAGACAAAGATTCCCCACTGCAATATCAGGGCGTTGTCTACAATGAGATGAAAGGGGCTTTCTCCGACCCCATTCGTCTGATTTTTCATCACATATTCGGTGGACTCATGCCTGACTCCACCTATGCCCACGAATCAGGCGGTGATCCACAGAACATTCCGGATCTCTCCTATGAAGAATTCTGCGCCTTTCACAAAACCCATTACCATCCATCCAATGCAACCTTTTTTGTCTATGGCAATGCTGATCTGGATCTTGAGCTTGCCTACCTCCAGGATAATTTCCTTTCCCGTTTTCCGGAAAAAGGAGTGCGCGCGGAAGTACTCTCAGGCAATGAGATACAGAAGATCACCTCTATTGAAGACAGCTACAGCACAGACTCAGCAGATACTGCTGAAAAAACATTCCTGGCCGTGGCAAGCAGTGTTTCAACCGTGCTTAAGCGTGAAGAAAATGCAGCCTTCCAGATCATTGCCAACATCCTCTACAACTCCGATGCCTCACCTCTGAAAAACACCATCATTACCAGTGGACTGTGCAAGGACTTTGGTGGTTTTTATCTCTCCACCTCAAGTTTCAAAACCATGATGGTCACCTATCTTGTTGGCAGTGATCCTGAAAAACGGGATACGTTCCTCGACCTCTACAAGAAAACCCTTTCAAAAATGGCCACAGACGGACTGGGTGACGAACTGATCTTATCAGAGCTGAACAAGTATGAATTTGGTGTAAGAGAAGAGGGCTGCAAGGCACAGCGCGGGCTGGATCTTGTTGGTAAAGCACTGCCGGCATTCAAATACGGCACCGATCCCTATGATTCCCTGCAGATCGAAAAACTGTTTGCCACCATCCGCAACAAGGCTTTAAATGAAAAATATTTTGAGGAACTGATCAACAAATATCTGCTGGACAACCCGGCAACCGTGGTGGTCACCTTACGACCCGACCCTGAGAAACAGCAAAGAGACCTGGCAAAGGAAGCAGCCCGCCTGCAGGATTATAAAGACAGCCTCGACCAGGCCAGTCATGAAAAACTCATTGCCAGAACTCTGGAACTAATGGCTGATCAGCAGCAGGCCAACAGTGTGGAAACCCTCTCACGGCTGCCCCAGTTGACACTTGATGATCTGGATCAGGACATCGAGTTTCACCAGCTGGAGGCCACGGAAATAGAAGGCCATGAGCTTCTGATCAGCGAACTTGGCACTGACCATATTTCTTATATTGATATCGGCTTTGATATCTCATCGCTTCCATCCCGTT
>JAYEOK010000069.1:0-4611 GCA_034722915.1 Thermodesulfobacteriota bacterium
ATCGGCAGCATCTTATTTTGGCCGGGACGTGTCAACCTTAAGCACCGGCGTCAAACGGTTGACGATAAAAATCCGGCAGGCAGATGAGGCATATCAACCTTGTTCTTCCATTCTCAAACAATTTAAAATCAAATTATAAAACCCTGACCCCTTTGAATTCTGACCCCTTTGAATTGAAAGCAAATGCTATTATCAATAAAAAGATATAACTGCTCACAGGGTACCGAATCTTTCAGCGATCAGGCTGACTTACGTATAACCACATACGCTACGCCACC
The DNA here is from genome assembly GCA_034722915.1 of Thermodesulfobacteriota bacterium. Taxonomy (GTDB): domain Bacteria; phylum Desulfobacterota; class Desulfobulbia; order Desulfobulbales; family Desulfocapsaceae; genus Desulfocapsa. The sequence goes on from JAYEOK010000069.1 coordinate 279, forward strand.
CTGCTTGCGAAAATATCCAGTATACTGCAAGCAGTTACAACCACGGAGTTTATCGCAATTTAGCGCTTTACCCCGTCTGTAGTTACCAAAATATACTAGATTGAAAATGTAACTCATCCTATGAAACAACGAATGAAAAAAACCTTTGCTGTTAGTTTGTCTCTCCTGTCTCTTCTGCTTCTCTTATTTTTTTCCCGAATCCCCATCCCTCTTGATTTTCTCAACTCCAGCCTGGAATCTTTTGCAACACATCTTCTGGATCGCAGGGTTGTACTTCACGGGCCGGTTCGTCTTCGACCATCCCTGAAACCGATTCTTGAGTTTGGCGGGCTCACCATTGGCAATCCAATGGACTGGCCAGACAAAGGGCATCTGCTGACAGTAGAGAAAGGACGTGGGCAAGTCAGCCTCATTCCTCTGCTTAGAGGTAATTTCAGAATCAATGACCTCACTTTTGAGGGTGTCGATCTACAACTGGTCACCCGATCTGACCACACAACAAATTACCGCTTTAGCAAATCAATACCGGGTAGTGAGTCGAAACAATCTTCCCACGCGTTGACAGGGATGGATCATATCAGTCTGCATGATATTCACATCTCATACCTTGATGAATTAAGTGGCAGGACGTATTCATTAGACATTGATGAAGCACACGGGAGCGGCGCACCGGAGAGTCCACTTTATTTTTCCCTGCATGGAGACGTTTCTGAACAACCTGTGAGCCTCGAGTTTAAAGGTGGGTCCCTGGCTGAGCTTTTGGAGGGCAAAAAGCCATGGCCCCTGACAGAGGGCAAATTAAGCCTGGCCAATACAAAGCTTGACCTGCATGGGACTCTCGTCAGAAACGATTATGAAACTGGAGCATATCTGGCCATATCCCTTGGTGGGACGAATCTTGAGACTATAGGAGCTGCCGTTGGACTTTCGTTACCGGACATCGGTGACTTTTCCATGCAGGCTAATATTGGTTTGCATCCGGGAATGGCTCGTTTCAGTAAAATTGAAGTTACTGCCCTCAATAATTCTCTGGATGGCGATTTACTGCTCTTTTTTCACGATCCAAAACCAACTTTGGCCGGAAACATTACTATTCCGACACTTCACCCCACTCTTTTTTCTGCCTTTACAGGCAAGCAAGCCGAATCCGTTTCCGTAAAAAAACAAAAAAGCAACGATCCTGTTGCTCTTCCCTGGCAGATGCTGGAGTTCCTGGATACCGACCTTCATCTCCATATTGCAAGTTTTCAGTCAAATACTTTTCATGCAGATAATATACAGACAGTTGTCTCTCTGGTTGACGGGGATCTCCTTATGCCCTTTGCCGGTACAATCATGGATATTCCAGCTAACGGGCAGCTTAAGATAATGGGAAGCGAACCAACACCGTCTGTTAAACTTGACTTGAGCAGCAGGGGAACAGCATTGGCACCATTGTTTGCTGCTTTAGGCAAACAACAGGACTATGGCGGGGAACTTGGAGATATTTCTCTTACAGCCAGAACCAGCGGAAGCAGTTTAGAGGCGTTGATTAAAGAACTTGACCTTGACCTGCAGCTCGGAGACAGCAAATTCCTGGTTCAATCCGATCAGGTTTTTTCAGCTCGCAAGCTCTCGTTGCAGCGTCGACCCAATAATCCATTTATCCTTTCTGCTGCAGGGGACCTTCTTGGTCGTCCTTTTCAGATTACAGCCCGTGCCGGCAGGTCTGAAAATGCCGGAGATTTTCATGCTTTTCCTCTCCATTTGCAGCTTGAAGCCTGTGATACGGATTTGCTTTTTGATGGCGCTCTCTACTCTGGCCGGGAAGATAACACCTTAGGTGATTTTCATTTTTCATTGAACGGAGAAAAAATCTGCGGCTTTCTTAGTCCAGTTGAGACGTTCATCAGAAAAAACAGTGATTTTTCCGTACAGGGAAAAGGAATGCTGCACAAGGATGGCTGGTTGCTGGAACTGGAGACCTTACGCTTGAATAACCTTATCGTGGATGCTAGAGCAGAACAGAAACTGGATCCACAGAATAAGCCCTTGCTAACCGTATCGGTTCACAGCAGTGAAATGGATCTCAGTTCCATTTTGCAGCCCGTTAAAAAAAATCTTCAGGATGAGGGGGGGACTTCGGAAACGATCAAAGATGAAGAAGAAAAAGCTGCAGAGATGCAACAAAAAATTGCACAGATCGGAACAATGCTGACAAAGAAAATATTGCCGCAAAAACATTTATTAGCCACTGATGCATTGTTAAATCTACATGTTGAACGATTGAAAACAGGACGGGGCAGTGTTTCTGACATCAAACTTTCAACCGTGGTGGAGGACGGAAAAATCACCCGCTCACCTTTTCAGGTCACAGTGGCAGATGAACTCTTCACCGGTAATGCTGAGGTAGATTTCACGCAAGCGATTCCTACTATTCACCTGGAACTGGCCTCTGAGGATTTTAATCTGCCAGAGTTGCTGCAGGAATTTCAAATTAGTCCTGCCCCGGATATTACAGCAAAACATATCGAAATTGACCTCAAATTCAAGGGCAGTACCATTAAGGATTTGTTGCTGCAAAGCTCCAATGAGTTGACAATTCGAAGCGGCAAATGGCTCGTGAACCGTCCTTTTCAAGAGCCACTGCGTATTGCCATCAAACAGGCAAAATATACGAGTAGCCCTGGTACTTCCGCCAGGATATCTCTCTCCGGATCCGTCAACTCCGCTCCCCTTATCATAGAAATGACTGAAGACGGTCTTTTTGGCAAGAACAGTAACAAATCCCTGACCTTGGATATGCATGTCAATCTGGCTGAGGCCGAACTCAGCATCGAAGGGCGGCTCCATCGTAAAAAAGAGAAAGCTAACAGGTTCGACCTGAGTACAATTTTAAAAGGCGGCCGTCTGGACAACCTGAACGAAATACTCGGAGTTAACCTGCCGCCCCTCGGCCCTTATCTCGTGAAGGGTGTTTTGAGTATGGAAAAAAACACTTTTATCCTCCATGACATAGCTGTTGAGGTTGGTGATTCAATTTTGACTGGAGAGATGGTGCTCAGTGAAAGAAAAGATGACAGTGGCAAGGTCATTTCCCCCCGTAATCTCAAGACCAGACTCAGTGCAGAATCCATTCAACTGGATGATTTTCGTTTTGGTGACTGGTCTCCGCTAACAACAGAGAAGGAGGAAACCAGTGGTGAGAGCACTGAGGAGAACCAAAAGAAGAGTGGGAAAACGTTGAACAATCTGTTTAGTCCGGAGTTGGCTTCAATGGTTGAAGGAACTCTTACAGTTGATGTAAAGGAGGTTCTTTCCGGAACGGATAAGCTGGGCAGTGGGCATCTTATGGCAAGTCTTGCAGATGGCCTCTATTCAATGGAGAATCTGCATCTTGATCTCCCCGGAGGAACTGTCCAGATACAAGGGGGGATCAGGCCTGACAGCACCGGAACAGAGGCTCACCTCAGCATGCAGATCGAGCATTTGGACTACGGTATTCTGATCAGGCGGGCTGTTCCGGAGAGTGATCTGAAAGGTAAGTTGAATGTAAGCCTTGATGTAAGATCAGAAGCAAATAATCCCCTGCTGCTCAAAGAACATCTTAACGGTATCCTGCGCTTTGCAGTTGTACCTGAGGAGTTCAAGTCAGGTGTTATTGATCTCTGGGCTGTTAATATTATCACCGCTGCACTGCCTGCTCTCATGAAGGGAGGAACATCGGAGCTGAACTGTCTGGCAGGAGATTTTGTGTTAGAGGATGGTATTATGCACCCTAAGATTTTTTTACTCGACACCAGCGGACTGCGAGTTCAAGGAAAGGGGGAAATCAATTTTAAAACAAACACTATCAATTTCCATATGAAACCCACCCCCAAATCAGCCCATTTTTTTAGTCTGGCTACTCCGATCAGTGTGACCGGGCCAGTTACCGATTTCAGAATTGGAGTTACGGCGGGTGGTGTCCTTGGCACTATGTTCGGTCTTGCAACCAGTGTGGTAACAGTCCCTTTCCAGTGGCTTTTTACCGATAACATGGAACCCAGTGGGGATAAAGCATGCTCCGCAGCCATGGAGTGGGTAAAGTCCTCTGGAAAAGAGTAATTTCCCCAAATATCACGACAAGTGAACTTATCGCCCTGCGGGCGGGTTTTAAAAAGAGAATGTCGAATGTCGAACAAGGAATATCGAATATCGATCGGAATAAAAAACGACGGATCAAGAGCTTTTCCCCTTCTGCGGTTCGACATTCCTCGGAGTCTGCGCTTACCTGTTCGATATTCGATATTCGTCCTTTAATGTTCGGTATTCATTTTTTAAGATTCGTAAAAAATGAAAATTCCTATACTAT
>JAYEOK010000070.1:0-4609 GCA_034722915.1 Thermodesulfobacteriota bacterium
AATAGAAATATAAATGTTTGCAGCGAACCGGATAGTTTTGCAATTGTGGGTATCCCGTCTTTTGGCAATACACAGCCCGATAAGATGAGCCACCTTCAAGGCATGACCATACTCCGACAAGACCTTTTTCTATGTGTTCAGACTTCTGTCGTTTATGAGCCAGTTCCTCCTTTCGGATACGCCAACTGGAGACAGGTTCGACACCATGGCCACATGTTTTTTTTGCGTACCGTTCAGCATTCTCTATTAACGCTGCTGTTTGAGTCAACATCCATTGTTTGTAATCCTTATTGAGGATATTTCTGGATCTGCAGAAAGACATCACCTCACTGGAAGATATCAAAGGAAGCACAAGTCCTTTGAAAACTATTCGGTCGAATCCACTGAGAGTTCCCTTGACCAGACCGGAAAACCTTTTTATAAATTCTTTCATGAGCTGCCTCCTGTTGATTGAAATGAAATTTGTTGAGATCTTTCCTTATACAGCAGAGGCATCTCATACCTCGGACTAATTTGGGTTGCGGGTATCCCACCTTAGTTCCTGATCAAACATCCAATTGTTCATTATCTCCGAACGGTAGAAATTGATATTTATTACATATAATTAGGGAGTCGATCAACATTGAATATCAGCTCGAGGTGGTGTCGCCATCTAGCTGAATACTCGTTCTAATTAGGAATATTTTTTCCTACTGCGTGATATTGCAGGAATTCATTCCGCGTCTCATTATGTTATTTTAAATTTAGAATTCACCATCGTAACAACCTTATTTGACTCCTCCTTCTATATCCTTTAGAGTTAAAGAAGATGAAAATGATCTACTGAGCAGTATGATTTCTTCATGGATGAAGCACTTCGCTACTATGCGAATATTATAGGTGGTTTTTCCATGTTTGTGACCAAGGCGATTGATCGCCTCAAGGATTTGGATATTAAAATGATTGCTCCGTCACATGGCATCATCTGGCGGGAAAATCCGCAAAATATCATTGATACCTACGCGCGTTTTGCCGGCTATAGGAATGGCCCTGCTGAGCCGGAAGTTACCATTATCTGGTCAAGTATGTACAGCAACACCGAACGGGTTGTAAATGCAATGGTGCAAGGAGTGCGCAGTGAAGGACTACCTGTTCATGTACATCGGATTCCCAATGAAGATATAGGGTTTATTTTAGCTTCCGCCTGGAAGTGTGCCGGTCTTATTGTGGGCATGCCAACCTACGAATACAAAATGTTTCCACCTATGGCCTGGCATTGGATATGTTTGCCAGAAAAAAAGTCTGGAACAAAAAAGTGCTGCGGTTTTGGTCCTTTGGCTGGTCTGGTGGTGCACAACGTGAATTTGAGTTGCTAACGGAAAAGCTCAAATGGGATTTTCTTGAACCGGTGGAATGGAAAGGAGCACCGACGAGCGAAGATATCGAACTGGCGACAGCTCAGAGTAAAGAACTGGCAAGGCAGATCAAGGCTGAAAACAAGACCTGAATATCAAAAACTCAGTGCAGTTGCAGAAAAATGTGAACATGATGACAACAACAGCTCTACATATGCCGGTATCCGCTTTACAACCTGAGAGCGAATGCATTATCCGCTCCCTCGGGGATGATGACAAAACTGCCCAGAGACTGGCACAGATGGGAATACTGCCCGGTACTCACTTGCGGATTATTCGGATTGCCCCGCTTGGCGGCACCATTGAAGTCACAAGCAGTCAGGGGCAAAGCTTTGCTCTCCGTCAACAGGATGTGGCAGCCATGACCTGTGATCCGGTATCCATGCCACTGGCTTCAGAGCTTGTGATAGTTGGGCAGACTTACAGAGTTCGTATCTTGCTGGGTGGCAAGACCTTTCTCAGGCGTATGGAGAAGAAAGGTCTCCGGGCAGGAGAACTTGTCCAGATTCAAAAAATAGGTGTCAAGCCCATTCCGATATATATCGTAGACATGGACAAGCAGATTGAACTTGGTGAAGGAGAGGCCAAAAAAATCATTATCGAGGTGATCAGCCATGGATCTCTCAGCTAAACCGGTTACCGTTGCCCTGGCTTCCATTCCAAATTCAGGCAAAACCACCCTTTTTAATCGTTTCACCGGCTCCAGTCAGTCCACGGGTAACTGGCCGGGAGTCTCTGTTGAACAAAAAAGTGGTACTTTTCCTCTTGGAGAATATAACGTCACCCTGATTGATCTACCTGGAGCCTATGCCCTTTCTCCTGTCACCGAAGAGGAACAGGTGGTGCGTGATTATTTTCTGGGCTCACCACCCGACATTATTCTGAATGTGCTTGATGCCCGTAACTTACAGAGAGGGCTGGGGTTGACCCTGCAGATGGCAGTCAGCGGTCTCCCCATGGTGGTGGCAGTAAATATGATGGACGAAATCAGGAGGCAGGGAATAACACTCGATCTTCAGGCATTGATTCAGCATCTCGGTGTACCGGTTATCGAAATATCAGCAAAAAGCGGTGAGGGCCTACCTGATCTTAAAGAGGCTCTTTACGAAGTCATTAAAGATCCGCAAAAAACAAGAATCCCTCATATCTCCTGTCCACCTCTTCTGGAAAAGGCCTTTTTCCAAATCACCGAAGCCATTGATCAGTCAACTATTGACACTCGTCTTGATCATACCTTTCTGGCCATGCGTTTATTGGAAACAGAGAATCGGGGACAGTGGGCTGACAATGAAAAGGTGGCAGCGCTGACCAGAAAATGGCAGAGCCGCCTAAAACAATCCCTTCACACAAGCTTCCCTGTAGCTTGTGCCAACTGCCGTTTTAACGCTGCCCGTGGACTTGCCATGGAAGTTCTTGGTGAGCAATCGACCATTGAGGATAAGCTAAGCAGGCGACTGGATCACATTTTTCTACACCGTTTCTTTGGTCTGCCCATCTTTATTCTGCTTATGTTCCTGCTTTTCCAAGGAGTTTATAGTTTTGGGGCTCCACTGCAGGAAATTCTTTCCGTGGCTTTTGACAAAAGTGGCAATTGGCTTTCCAGTCAGACAATGATTCTTTCTTTACCTGCCTGGTTACAAAGTTTTCTCTTTGACGGTATCTGGCAGGGAATAGCTGTGGTGACTTCTTTTCTCCCTATCATTGCCCTCTTTTTTTTCTTCATGTCTGTAATCGAAGACAGCGGCTACATGGCCCGGGTGGCATTTCTTATGGATAGACTTATGCATACTCTCGGTCTGGACGGCAAGGCCTTTATCTCTATTCTGCTTGGCTATGGCTGTAATGTCCCTGCTGTGATGGGAACCCGCATCCTGAGCAACAGCTATAGTCGTATTCTTACCATGCTCCTTATCCCCTTTACTCTTTGTACAGCCCGATTACAGATCTTTGTCTTTCTTACAGCCATATTCTTTACTCCGACAATGGCACCCTGGATTATTTTATCACTCTACGGTTGTAGTTTTGTGGCTGTTATCCTTACCGGTATAGTCCTCAAACTTTTTCGGATCGGTGGGAACCCTGAGCCTTTTATCATGGAGATACCGCCTTATCGGTTTCCGACCCTGCGCAGTATCGGTCTGCGAAGCTGGTATGAAATGAAAGATTTTCTCTCACGGGCTGCTACGCTGATCATGGCCGGGGTATTGCTTGTCTGGCTGCTCAGCCACATGCCTGCCGATGTTCCACCAGCCAGTGCAGCAACCTGGGCCGGACAGCTGGGGCAAATACTTGCCCCGGTTTTTCAACCATTGGGAATTGGCTGGCAGGAAACCGTGGCTCTGATCTTTGGCTTTATTGCCAAGGAGATCGTTGTTGGAAGCCTGGCTGTTATCTATGAGGGAACCGACCTGGCTGGACTGATGAGCAGCCATATTAGCCCGCTACAGAGCATCAGCTTTATGATCTTCTGCCTGCTTTACACCCCATGTGTGGCCACCATTGCTGCCATCTGGTCGGAATCACGATCTCTTAAGATTACCCTAATCAGCTTGTTTTCCGGCCTTGGTGTTGCATGGATAACCAGTTTTGTTTTTTATCAATCAGGCCTGTTGCTCGGTTTTCACTGACTACAATAAAAAGAAATGAGAGAAACAATTATGAACAAGAAACAAGGTAAACAATCACCACAGAGGCCAACTTACCGCAAGGTTTTACAAAAAAGCGGCCTTTCCTTCTTGGCTATGGCACCGCTTTTGTAAGGGGTCATCGGCCTGGTCGGTCTCTTTCAGGTTCTGGTGACGCCGAAAATGCTCGCGACTCTTTTCAAGGGCAATGTTGTTATCGACACTCTGATCGGCACCATGGCCGGGGCCGCTGCCGCCGGAAATCCAGTGGTCAGCTATCTGCTGGGTGGAGAACTTCTCAATCAAGGAATCTCGCTCTATGCAGTGAGTGCCTTTGTCATCTCCTGGGTTACGCTGGGCTTTACCCAGCTGCCAGCAGAGGTGGAGGTATTTGGTGGCCGTTTTACTCTGTATCGAAATACCCTGGCCTTTGTCTTTATCGTGCTCGTTGCGACGTTGACCACCCTTAGGGCTCGGTAAAAAATAACTTGGACTTTCCAATTCGTAACTGCACCACATCTTCAGCCGATTTTATATATTCACAATCCTCACGTAGCCAGCTACGCTGCGGTTGTGAATATATAAAATCGA
>JAYEOK010000071.1:0-16864 GCA_034722915.1 Thermodesulfobacteriota bacterium
CCCTGACCATTGATCGGCCGGAACTCTCGCCGGAAGATATCAAGAAGCTCGAGATGGCCATGCATACTAACCCGGCCAACGAGTAAAACTCGAATCTGTGGGCGGGGCTTCCCCGCCCTTAGTGCCTTACTCCTTAATTCCTGTCACTCTTTTCAGTACCCCCTTGAGGGGTATAAAAAACAGGTAAGCACCCTAAAGAGACAGGGTATAAACTCCGACTCCGAGAAAATGGAAAGTTCTATTAAAGTTAGCGGGTTAAACATACCAACAAGGTACTTACACCCCACAAGGGGGTACTGAAACGAGTGCCGGCCTCACTTACCGTTTACCGGTGTTAGTAGTTATTTTCAGCGTAGCGGGAATCCGGAACATCATAAAGAGTTACCGGGTTTCCGCCTCTTCTATAGAGCAAGAGTTCTTTTATCAAAAGGAACCCTACAAGATAGTGATGTCCAATTCATATTGCTTCGCTAGTTAACCACCGAAGCAATAACAGGAAAAAAGTTAAAATAGAACATATGGAGGAAAAATGAATCATTGTAAGTCAGGTTATAAAAAAGTCCACCTTTGGGCTCTTGCTGCCCTGTTGTTTTTTTGCTTGGGAAATGAAGCCTCTGCTGAAGAGGCAAATAGTTGGCAGCATGAGCTGACAATCTACGGCTGGCTTGCGGGAATTGACGGTACCGTCCACGTTCCCACTGCGCCAGGATCTGGAGCGGATTTTAACGTTCCTGTGGAAGATATCCTTGAGAACCTGGAAATGATCTTTATGGGGGGCTGGGTGTCAAAGAAAGGCAAGTGGTCCATTATTGGAGACATGGTTTACATGGATGTTGGCGACAGTGCCGATGTGGTTGATGTTGAGCTTGATATTACCTCATGGGTTCTTAACGGCGGAGTGGGGTATGACCTGGTGCAGACTGACGGCGGAATCCTCGCTGTCGTCGGCGGTGTGCGCTATATGAGTGTTGAGCCGAAGATACAGGTCAGAGGGGTAACGAAGTCGCAGTCAGGAAATCTTGTCGACGGTATTATTGGCCTGCGCGGAACCATCAATTTTAATAAGAACTGGTTTCTGCCCTACTATGCCGATATCGGTACGGGTGGTTCCGACTATAGTTACCAGCTGTTTGCTGGAGTAGGTTACCGCTTTGGATGGGGAGATATAAGACTTGGATACCGCCATCTGGACTTCGAGATGGATGATGATGATGGCCCCATGGGGAGCATGACCCTGAGCGGCCCCGTATTCGGTGTTGGCTTCATTTTTTAGTGCCTTACTCCTGGGTTGGCTGCGCAAAGACCAACTTTAAAGAGGGCTCCCAGACGGCTGCTAGTATACAGAGGGTGGAGCAGGAGGCACTGCTCGGCAAGGAGCATGTCAATGGAACCATCGCGGCGTTAGCCCACATGTTCAATGATCAGCAGGAAGATCTCAAAGAACAGTTCAAAACTTACTCCAAGTCTCTCGACGATTTGGAAGCGCAAGCAAAACGCGTGAGAAGCCGAGTCGATACTATGGAATCCCAAAAAGCTGCCTACCTGCAAAAATGGAATAACCAGATGGCGACCATCGAGAGCGAAACCGTGCGCCAGACTGCCGAGCAGCGGCGACAAACCGTCGAGGTAATGTTCACAAACGTACAACGCGAGATGGATGAGGCCGGAAGGGTCTTTCAGCCTTTCACCGGTAAACTCAACGACATACGCACTGCCATGAACATGGATTTGAACCGCAATGGCCTGAATGCGATGCGATCTATTGCCGATCAGGCCAAAGCCGACGCTAAGGTGATAAACGCCCGGCTCGACGCGGCGATATCCGCGCTAAGGAACGTACAATAAATAACTTGAACAAATTAATGTATTTTTTTCCGTCTTCTGTGTTGCTCGTTGCTCACGTAACCCGTTATGCTCCCGCCTCGCGCCTTGAATACGAAAAAAACTCCTATTAATTTTTGTTCAAGTTATTTATCTCCCGTTCCTAAGTCAAGCGGTCACAGCTCTCACAGGGACCAGCGGATGATCGAAACGAATCCTACCTGGAAAATTAATAAGTGATCTGAGTTTGCTTTCAGTCTTAAACGCTCCTTACAGCACTCAACGGATGGTGTAAACAATTGACTACACCATCCGTTGAGACATTAAATCCATTGCACGTATATACTTAACCCTGGCTCAGGGTATAAGTGCCTTGGTGGTATGTTAAACCTCTTAATTTAAAAAAAACTTCCCGTTTTCTCGGAGTCGGAGTTTATACTCTGTCTCTTTAGGGTGCTTACCTGTTTTTTATACCCCTCAAGGGGGTACTGAAAAGAGTGACAGGAATCAGGGAGTAAAGCACTAACACCGGTAAACGGTAAGGAAAGCCGGCACTCATTTCAGTACCCCCTTGTGGGGTGTAAGTGCCTTGTTAGTATATCCAACTTGCCAACATTAAACGAACTTTCCATTTTCTTGTTTTTTATGACAGGAATTAACGAGTAAGGCACTAATCCACGTTGTGTTTATTACCAGAACAACGAAAGAACCCCGGATAACAGCTACCACTCGCGGCCAGCATCCTTTCCCACAAGCCTCCTTATAAAAAAAAGATCTTTACAATATTTCATTCTCTGCATAAGCTATCCCTGAAATGAAGGCAAAGGAAACGGGCACCACAATCAGTAAGCCGTATACTGCAATTCTACATTACTCTTCCTGCTTCATAAGCAACATGGAACAATGACACAAACGACTAGTGAACGATGTGATGGCTGCGGTAATACTGCAGATCTAAAAAAAAGCTATGGCAACGAATTTTGCGAAGAGTGCCTGGAACTGGCTGCTGCCATAAAAAAAAAGCCGGAAACCATCAAGCGAATTTGTAACCTGATCAAATCCAACCTCCAGCACTCTGAAAATGCCCCGGTTGAATGCCGTCAGGTCTCAGGGTTCATTGATCTTCCGGAAGTACTTGATGCCGTACGATATCGTACACGGGATCGGGATCAAAACACCTGGTATGTTTCTGTCAGTGAACTGGAAGGCAACCCGGTGGAAATCTTTGCCTCCACAGCATTTGACAGGGATGACCATCTGCAATCCCGCATCTCCAACCTTACCACCATCACCAGGCTGGTTTCTTTAATTCTTCGTCACGTCTTTCTCGGTGAAGTCCTCACCCTGGAAAAAACCAACAAGCAACTGCATAGAAGCTCCAGACAGAAAAATGATCTTCCGGATATGCTGACTAATGTACTGCGCAGCTATGAGAAAAAAAGTGGATTCTAACACCGGTGATAAATGCTAAGGGTTCGGTAAAAAATAACTTGGCATTTTCCGGTCATAAATGTGCTACAGGTTCAGTCGATTTTATATATTCACAACCGCAGCGTAGCTGGCTACGTGAGGATTGTGAATATATAAAATCGGCTGAAGATGTGGTGCAGTTACGAATTGGAAAGTCCAAGTTATTTTTTACCGAGCCCTAAGCCGGCACTCAGTTCAATTAATACTCAAAATCAAACTCATACACCAAGCCGGATTTATCAAATTGGCGCAGTACTTTTCTCAGTACGTAAAGGGTGGGAACATGAAATGTTATTTCCCAGGCAGAATTGGGGGTAGGTGTTTTTGAAAGAAGCACGACACTGGAAACCTTCATCTCATCAGGAGCCACACCCAACAGCATCATGACCCTGTGTTGAGTGGCAGACATTATCACCAGCGACTGAGGTTTGTGGACTCTACTTTCCCGTAGTTTCCAGCGTAAATCAACAATATCCTCCCGTTGAAACTTAGCCTTTTTCAATTTTGGACACTCTTTGTTATGAATTGAAAGCCCCCTTTCACTCAAAAAAGCATACAGTCCTTTATCTGTAGGATTAGGCTTACAGCAAGCTGAGATTTTAATTGTTACAGGATCCAGAGTGGTCAACTGCACCTTATTCAATTGACCTGTCGGCTTTCCAAGAGGTGACATCCCCTGATACAATTTTGCTTTAATTTGATATATCAGACTGGACAGGCTCAAGCGCCCCTCTCCCACATGAACATAAAGTTCATCAAGATCAGCCAGGGAAAAATGGCTGAGAACTTTATGCATATCACCCTTTTCCAAAAGATCAAAAGGAAGACCATATCTGAGCATTTCCTGGGTAACGATGGACAATCCAATTGTTTTAGACAGCTTCTGTCTGCGAATGCGAAAGGTTTTAGAAAGTTCAGCTCTAGCCCGGGGGGTACGACAGAGATGAAGCATAGACGGTTGAAATTGCAAAGGATGACTCGAGCGTAAGATACGGATCACATCACCGTCACGAAGCCTGTGATCACTGGGGAATTTCCTACTGCCGACCATGGCTCCCGCACAGCTGTGGCCGATATCAGTGTGCACTCTAAAGGCAAAATCAAGTACCGTTGATTGTGCGGGCAGGCAGAACAGATCGCCACCAGGGGTATAGGTATAAATTTCTTTTTTTCCGCTGGCAGCAATAACCTCTCTGTACGAACCGGCTTCGCCAGAGCCAATCACATCGAAAAGCTCCTGAATTTCCTTGATAAAACTTCGCTGATTAGTACTTTTGGAAGTCCAGTTTTTAAACAATCCACGCTGAGCACGACGAGCCATATCTTTTGTACGAATTTTAAACAAATACTTATGTAATTTTTTATCCCCTTTTATATTGGCTCTGGCATGCAAGCCCTGATACCCTGTGGGTTTGGGGTTGGCAATAAAATCACGAATCGTTCTTGGAATTGGTCGAAAGGTTTCATTGAGGATACCCAGCACCGTATAACAGCTTTGCCTGTCATCCGTCACAATGAGTATTTCCAATGGATTATCTATCTCTTTTCTTAAAATTCTGTTTGACGAATCATAATAGGCCCAAAGCCCCTTGGTTCGAATGGTAACCGCGGTATTAAGCCACGCTTCCCGGGTCTTAGTTTCCAATTTCCGGACTATTTCCAAAGCGTCTGGAGATTTCCCCAGGCGATGTATCTGGCCAAGAAGTTTTGCTCCCTGTTTGGGGAATTTAAACGACAATGCCAGGTTATACATCTCCCTTTTCAAGCTGAACAAGCCAAATACGGTGGCAAGAGGGGCATAGATATCAAGGGTTTCATCGGAAATCTTCTGGCGCTTATGCTTAGGCATGGCACTCAGTGTACGCAGATTATGCAAGCGGTCGGCAAGCTTTACCAGCATCACCTCCGGTCTCAGTGCTGCTTCGGTAAAAATTTTCCGATGTACTTTTTTGGACAGTGCCTGCTTATCACTTGAATCTTGAGTAACTTTGGTACATCCATCAACAATCGCCGCAACATAAGCACCGAATTTTTCACCAACAACCTCAATAGTGACTGCCTCTACATCCTCGACAGTATCATGGAGAAGCGCTGCAGACAGGATTTCCGGGTCAACCACATCCATCTCATCTGCCAAAATCTTAGCAACAGAACATGGATGCATAATGTAGGCTTCACCTGATCTTCGCCATTGGTTATCGTGGGCATCAGTGGCAAAATCAAGAGCATCCCAAAAGACATGACTCCTGGGGCTCGAGCCCAGCAATGTCCTCATCTGGCTGCGATACAGTTCAAGATCAAAAGGTATATACTGCATAAGATATCAGAAAAATGTCATCATTTTATTAAGATTCAAAAGAGATCCGGTAATCAAATTGCTTTTTAATCAATCGTGACTATCCTACAAATACACGTTATAACAGTTCACCATCACACCATCTGTGCAACCTACCAAAATATCAGCTTCTTGGAAGAAGAAAACATCCCATGCAAAAAAAAAAACGATTTAAACACAAGAAAAAAGACAGACACTCATCCCGAGGCAAGAAAAATCTCCACAAGCATTCGCAGGAAGATTCCCTTAAACAGCAACTATTGGCACTTCTTTATACGAACGACAAACCCTTAAAAGCAAAGTTTATTCTCAAAGACCTAGACCTTCCGCTTTCTGCCCGCAAGCCTCTCCATAATCTCCTGACCCGGCTCACACACGAAAAAATACTGCAACAAACAGATACTGACACCTATGGCCCCGGTCCCAAACACGGACTGGCCGAAGGAACGGTTGACCAGAATGCAAAAGGTTTTGGATTTGTCACCGGCCTGACGTCCAAATTGGATTTCAAAAAATATTCAAGAGACCCTTTCCTCTCACCAGAAAACATGCGCACCGCCCATCACGGTGACAAGGTTTTGATCAGGGTCTTTAGAGTGAATAGAGACGGTCGGCCAGAAGCAGAAGTACTTTCAATCTTAGGGAGGAGCAGGGAACAGCTGGCAGGTTTTGTAGCGATACAGGGCAAGCAGGCCATTGTTTATCCTGAAGATTTCCGATATCCTTTTACAATTCGTCTGCAGGGAAAGCTCCCGGACAAACTGCAGGATGGTGATGCAGTCATTGTCAAAATTGAAGGTGAAAGTGACAATGCCCTCTACCAGCAGGGAACACTTATTGAAATCCTGGGAGACCCGGATTCAATAGATGTTCAAATGCGGCTGGTCATAGAAAAACACAACCTTCCCCACAGGTTCAGCGATCAAACCATTACCCAGGTGGAAGCAATAACGGACAAAATTGTTCCATCCAAAGGAAGACTTGACCTTCGCGACATCCAGCACGTCACCATTGATGGCGAAACTGCCAAAGACTTTGACGACGCCATTGCAGTACAGAAAACCCGTAAAGGGTATCGACTTTATGTTTCCATTGCCGATGTCAGCCACTATGTTCAACCCGGTTCTGCCCTGGACAAGGAAGCATACGAACGTGGAACATCCATTTACTTTCCGGGCCGTGTCATTCCCATGTTGCCGGAAAGGTTGTCCAACGGCCTTTGCAGCCTGGTTCCTGACGAGGACAGGTATGCATTTACAGCCATTCTGGACTTTGATCGGCAAGGGCACTTAAGGAAAAAAGAATTTTCAAAATCCATTATCTGCAGCAAAAAACGTTTTACCTACACCACAGTTCGACAAATCCTTATTGATCACGACCTTGACATCAGACGTGAACACAAAGCATTTCTTACTCCCCTGAAATGGGCAGGAAAACTGGCAACAGAACTCATGCATCTTCGTGAGCAGCGTGGATCTATCGGTTTTACACTACCGGAACCGTTCATGGAACTCGATGATCAGGGAAAAATTTCCTCCATCAGCCGTACGGAAAGAAACTTTGCCCATAAATTAATTGAAGAATTCATGCTTGCTGCCAATGAAGCTGTGGCTGAAACATTTACAGAGCAACACCTGGACGGCCTCTACCGCATCCATGAACGCCCCTCTCCGGAAAAAATACAGGAATTTGTGGAATTCGGATATTCTCTTGGCCTCGACTTGCCGCCACTGCGCCAGGATCCTGACTGGTTTGGGCAGGTTCTGGATAAAGTAAAAGGCTCACCCAAAGAATATGTTATCAACAATCTCCTGCTGCGAACCATGCAACAAGCTCGTTATGATGGAAAGAATGTAGGCCACTTTGGGCTTGCAGCAACCGATTACACCCACTTTACCTCCCCAATCCGCCGCTACCCGGATCTCACCGTACATAGGACGCTGCAGACCTTTCTTCAGCGTCATGCAAAGGTGAAGATCAAGAAAAAAACGACAGAAATAACAGTTAAGGATATGGGGGTCTTTCTCTCTGCCCGTGAACGTATTGCGGTAACAGCCGAACGGGACATGAACGACAGGCTGAAAGTACGCTTCATGCATAATAAGATCGGTGAGAAATTCCAGGCGGTTGTGTCTGGTGTCACCAGCTCCGCAATCTTTGTTGAGCTCCTTGATCTGTTTGTCAGCGGCGGAATTTCACTCACTTCCCTAAAAGATGACTATTATATCTTTGACGGAAAACATCATCGCCTCAAAGGCAAACATAGCGGTAGATCATTTCAGCTTGGAGATCTCATAACAGTTGGCCTGCTCGATGTTGACCTGCGACGGAACCGTATTTATTTCAGCCCGATTTTACCTGAGAATGAGAAAACATAAGGCGTTGCTTTCTCATTGATACTTGACTTGAATCCAGTTTTGGCCTAAAAAAATAAAAAACGTGTTTAAACTTTTTACATTCCCTGCAGGTCTTTTTCAAACTGCTTTTCCGGAGGATCTCGAACATGGACGAAGCAAACTGGCTCACCACAATTTTCGCCCCCCCCTTTGCCAAAGGACTAATTATTGGCTTTTTGCTCCCCCTTATTATTATAATACGGGGTTATTTGAGTCGTCGTGACCTGAGAAAAGAAATCGCAAACCTGCGTTCCCAGCTGCACACAAAACTTGAAATTGATTCCGCAGAAAACGAACAATGCAAAAAGGAAATTGAGGCGCTGAAACAGGAACGGGACAACCTCCGCATGACCGTTCAATCCCTGGACCAGAAACCCGGCCGCGAAGAAATCCGTCAGTACTATCTGTATCAGTCGGCTCTTGATATTATGTTTGAAAAAGCGCCCGGCTTTGCCCCTGCCTGGCAGATCACCCTGCAAGAGGCTGAAAGTCTTTTTGAAAAATCTGAGGCAGGCGTTGTTCCCTTGCCCAAACGCTTAACGCCTTCCAATGCTGACAAGCAGGTGGAAGAACACGAAAAACTGAATAGAGATTCTCTGGAGGATGGCATGGCCAGACAGGGAAACTCATGATCACGTGTAGATAAGGTTACTTTTTTCTTAAACACAGCCATGAAACAACAAATACTGTTTCATGGCTGTCTTATTTTCTCCCTTCTTTCATTACAATCATGCCACAAAATCAGCACCTTCTTGACAACATAGCCATTATTCTGCTAAATCCCAAATATCCTGAAAATATAGGATCTGCTGCACGGGCAGCATGGAACATGGGAATCAGCAGAATAATTGTTGTAGCAAAAGAATATCCTGACCATGATCAAATGGCAAAACTTGCCACCCATAATGCTTTGGCCCTCATTGACACCATGGAATTTCATGAATATCTCGAGGATGCCTTAAAACCCTTTTCCCAGGTTATCGGCACCACTGCCCGCAGGGGACGCCATCGTCTTCCCGGCAACAGTCCACGAGACGTCATGAAGAAAATCCTTCCCCTGCTGCCTGCTAACCAGGTAGCGTTTCTCTTTGGCCCGGAAGATCGAGGACTCACCAATGATGACCTGAAATACTGCCAGTTCCGCTCTGCCATTCCCACAGCTGACTTTTCTTCCCTGAATCTTGCCCAGGCAGTAGCCATCCATTGTTACGAGATATTCCACACCGTAGTCCATGAGCAAAAAGACATTCGTCCGGCTCCTAAAATTGCCACTTCCCATGAAATTGAAAATATGTATGCATACATGGAAGACAGTTTGAGTCAAATTGACTTTCTACAGGATAAAAGTCACACCTATTACATGCGCAACATCAGACAATTCTTCAGCCGGATACGATTGGAATCCAGGGAGACGAATCTGATACGCAGTATCTGTCGTCAATTTCTTAAACACGAATCTTAGAGCCTTACAGAACAATTTCTTATTTTTTTACAAGAAATTTTCTGATAAGGCTCTTATCCAGTGAACTTAACGCCCTGCGGGCGGGTTTTAAAAAGAGAATGTCGAATATCGAACAGGTAAGCGCAGACTCCGAGAAAACAAAAAGTTCGATTAACGTTAGCAAGTTAGACATACCACCAAGGCACTTATACCCCTCCCCAGCCAGGCTACTTTTTCTCCACCCGTTGCAGTGGGCATTCGCTGCAACGGGGATTTGTCTTTTTGCAAAATTCTTTGGCCACAGCAACAATCAGAGCGTGATACTCATTAAAGAGGGATACATCTTCGGGAAGCCTATCCATAAACTCCTGCTGAAGAGTGTAGTAATCGTTTTCTTCCTCAACCAGTTGATGACGTGAAAAAACTCGATGGGTATAGGTATCAATGACAAAAACTGGCTTCCCGGCAGCATAAAGAAGAATAGAATCAGCAGTCTCCGGCCCAACGCCTTTAACTTTCAAAAGATTTTCGCGGCTGTTTTCTAAACTATCTGCAAAAAGAAACTCCAGCTCCCCTTCATACTCCTCAACAATCATCTGCAACAGGTTTTTCAATCTACTCGCCTTAATATTATAATATCCGGATGGTCGAATCTGTTCGGCAAGTAATTCAAGGGGCATATCTTGTAGATTTGAAAAAGAGAGTTGGCCACCATCTTTCAAATTTCCAATGGCTTTTTCCACATTTGACCAATTAGTGTTCTGAGTTAAGACTGCTCCCACCATCACTTCCAGAGGAGTTTCTCCAGGCCACCAGTTTTGAGGACCAAAATGAGCGTAAAGCCTGTCATATACTCGTAAAAAAGAATTACTCTTCTCTTGTTTCATCTGTAATCCTAATCTCCCAGACAAATACCAAGTTCTCTGGCAGTAAGGACTTTATCATTATTCAAATCCACCATTTTTCTCGATTTCACGGCAGCTTCCAAAGGAACAGAACTCATATTGGGAGAATGCAGGGCAACCATATGACCAAAAATCCCCTCCTCAACAAGACGAACAGCTGCGGCACCAAAACGCATGGCAAGCAAACGATCAAAGGTTGTTGGCGAGCCACCCCGTTGTAAGTGCCCAAGAACAAGAGATCTTGTATCCTTTCCTGTCCGTGTCCTTATTTCGTCTGCAACCCACTCTCCAATTCCGCCAAGAATAACTTCACTGCGTCCAATTTCCCCATCTCCCTTACTGATGACCTTGCCACCAGCAGCACATGCACCTTCAGCAACCACCACAATGGCATAGTTCTTTTCATGGAGTGCATTATCCATTATTTTTTCACAGACCTTCTCCATATCAAAAGGGAGTTCAGGAATTAAAAGTGCATCGGCCCCGCCTGAGATACCGGAATAAAGTGCAATCCAGCCGGAATCTCTTCCCATCACCTCTACGACCATAACCCGGTCATGGGATTTTGCTGTTGAATGAAGCTTATCCAATGCTTCTGTAGCAGTAGCCACTGCCGTATCAAACCCAAAGGTCCTGTCTGTTGCGTCAAGATCATTGTCAATTGTTTTAGGAACACCGACCACCTGCATCCCTTTTTCTGCAAACCGACGCGCTATTTCAAGACTTCCATCACCGCCAATGGCAATATGACAATCAAAACCCATGCGTTTAAAATTGTTCATTATCTTGTCGGAAACATCGACAACAGTATGCTCACCAGCCAGGTTCTCAACAGGCATGGAAAAGGGGTCTCCCTTGTTCGTAGAACCTATAATCGTTCCGCCTGTAGAATAAATGCCTTCGACATCTTCAATCTCCAAACGAATCAACTCATCCAGATCAAGCAGGCCCTTGTAGCCGCTTCGACTTCCATATACTTCCCAGCCGCGTCTGTAGCAGGCATGAACCACAGCATAAATGACAGCATTGAGGCCGGGCGCATCACCACCTCCGGTGGAAATCACTATTTTTTTCATAAAAAAACCTTCCCTTCACATTTTTAGGATAACATGCAACTAATGCATAATGCTTAAAAAAAATTTACTCAACAAATAATGTTTCAAATCGCTAAAAGACAATGTACTCAAGGGGTTCAGCAACTTCTCCAATAACGATTCTATAAACAGAGATTGACTTCTCTTCGCGAGTTACTATGTTTGTACGATATACTTTTCGCAAATGATGAAAAGTATAATTCAGTATCTCAATTACATTACTATAATGATTATTGGTAAACAAACAAAGGTTCTTCCTTTGATACTTTTTATTTTTACAGGAGGTTTTCATGTCTGATTTCACAGTAACAGACCAGGCGGTAGAAAAACTCAAGGAATACTTGGAGCAGAACAATATCAGTTCGGCCCTGCGTATTGCCTTGATGCAGGGCGGCTGAGCCGGCCCTTCATTGGGATTGGCTCTGGATGAGCCAAAAGACAACGACAATGTTTACGACCAGGACGATCTCAAATTTCTGGTGGAACAAGGCCTGATGACCACTTGCGGAGCCATTCGTGTCGAATTTATCGATGCTGGTCCCCGCTCAGGTTTTGGAATCACCTCTACCAACTCCATTGGTGGTGGCGGATGCAGTTCCGGTTCCTGCGGATCAGGCAGTTGCGGCTGATCTGATTTTGTTTAAAAAAGCGGTGAATACCAACTCCTGGATTCACCGCTTTTTTTTATTCTCTCCTCTCCCCGTTCCCTGCTTTTTTTCTTCAATACAAATATTTCTCTGCAAAAACCCTGCCAAAAACTTGACACACCCCCTACCCATCCTTATTTTTCTTATCAAATGAATCTCACAAGCAGATTTAGTTATCTGGTTTTACGATATTTTTTGACTATTCTCACGCAAGAAAAGGGAGGAGAAAAAAATGCAATTTGATAAACTAACCATTAAATCCCAAGAGGCCATACAGGCCGCCCAGCAACTTGCCCAAAACAACAACAACCAGGAAATCGGAACTGCCCACCTGGTTAAAGCTATTTTGGAGCAGCCAGAGGGCGTTGTTGTTCCGGTTCTTCAAAAAATGGGCGTGGATCCCTCCATGGTTCTCATGGAAACAGGCAAGTTACTGGAAAGCATTCCGCAGGTAAGCGGCAGCGGTGCCGGACAGCCATACCTGTCAAACGAACTTCGACAATTAGTTGATAAGTCATTCAAAACCGCCAATCAGATGCAGGATGACTTCGTCAGCCAGGAACATCTGTTTTTGACCATCATTCAGGATAAAAAATCAGCCAGTGCCAAAATGCTCAAACAAATGGGCATTGATGAAAAAAGTTTCCTGACTGCACTCACCACAATCCGTGGTAATCAGCGCGTAACCGACCAATACCCTGAGGATAAATACCAGGCCCTTGAAAAATATGCCCGAAACCTTACCGATGTCGCCAGGCAGGGAAAACTTGATCCGGTTATTGGCCGGGATGAAGAAATCCGGAGAATCATACAGGTTCTTTCCAGGCGTACAAAAAACAACCCCATCCTTATCGGCGAGCCCGGTGTTGGCAAAACTGCCATTGCTGAAGGCTTGGCCCTTCGAATTGTCAATGGCGACATTCCAGCCACACTTGATGGAAAACAGGTTGTATCACTTGACCTTGGCTCACTGATAGCCGGCGCCAAATACAGAGGCGAATTTGAGGACAGACTAAAGGCAGTACTTAAAGAAGTGGAAGAACGAGCTGGTGATATCATTCTCTTCATTGATGAAATCCACACTCTCGTAGGGGCAGGAGCTGCAGAAGGATCGATGGATGCTTCCAATATGCTGAAACCAGCCCTTGCACGCGGTGACCTGCATTGCATTGGTGCCACCACCCTGGATGAGTATCGAAAATATATTGAAAAAGATGCGGCACTGGAACGAAGATTCCAGCCGGTTCTTGTCCAGGAACCCAGCGAAGAAGACACCATTGCCATTCTTCGCGGTATCAAAGAAAAATACGAACTGCATCACGGTGTTCGCATTCAGGATTCTGCAACTGTGGCCGCAGTCACGCTGTCAAGCAGGTATATCACCGACCGATTTCTTCCAGACAAAGCCATTGATCTCATTGATGAAGCTGCCTCAAAGTTACGTATTGAAATCGATTCAATGCCAGCAGAAATTGACAACCTGGAACGGATCAAAATCAAACTTGAAATTGAAAAAGAGGCTTTAAAAAAGGAAAAAGACAAGGCTTCCAAAGAACGCCTGGAAGAGGTGAACAAAAAACTCGGCGAACTCAACGACAACCTCACAGCACTCAAAGGACAATGGACCATTGAAAAGGACATGATCCAGTCCATCCGCCAGACCAAGGCTGACATTGACGAGGCCAGGGTGGAAGAGCAAAAGGCAGAACGCGCAGGAAACCTGAGCAAAGCTGCTGAGATCAAGTATGGAAAAATTGTGGAACTACAAAGCAAGTTAGACAGTATCAACTCAAAACTCCACGAAATCCAGAAGGAGCACCATATGCTCAAAGAGGAGGTGAGCAGTGAGGACGTTGCAGCTGTTGTGGCCAAGTGGACCGGTATCCCTGTCGACAGGTTGCTCGAGGGTGAAAAAGACAAGCTTGTTCATGCCGAGGGAGAACTTGCCAAACGCGTTATTGGACAAAAAGAGGCAATCCAATCAGTTTCAAATGCGGTAAGACGTGCCCGTGCAGGATTACAGGATCCTGACAGACCTTTGGGTTCCTTTATTTTCCTTGGCCCCACAGGTGTAGGAAAAACAGAGCTCGCACGAAGCCTTGCTGATTTTCTCTTTGACTCAGAGCAGGCCATGATCCGTATCGACATGTCGGAATTCATGGAAAAACACTCTGTGGCACGACTGATTGGAGCGCCCCCGGGATACGTAGGCTACGACGAAGGAGGCTATCTCACCGAAGCAGTGCGCAGGCGTCCCTATGCTGTGATTTTACTTGATGAAATTGAAAAGGCCCATCCGGATGTCTTCAATGTCCTCCTGCAAGTACTGGATGATGGTCGAATGACTGATGGGAAAGGCAGGACTGTCGATTTTAGAAACACTATCATGATCATGACCTCCAACCTTGGTAGTGACCTGATCATGCGGATGGCAGAAAACCAGGAAACTGAAAAAAACATTCGTAATCAAATTGAAGAAATCCTGCACCGACAGTTCAAGCCGGAATTTCTCAACCGGGTGGACGAAACAATAATCTTCCACAGCCTCTCCAAAGCGGACATGTCAGAAATCATCGACATCCAGCTGGAACGTCTGAAGAGACGACTGAAAGAAATGAAAGTTTTTCTACATATCACTGACAATGCGAAAAGCTTCCTGGTGGAGAGCGGCTACAATCCACTCTTTGGCGCACGGCCACTCAAAAGGGCCATTCAGCAATATCTTGAAAACCCTCTGGCCATGGAAATCCTGGAAGGGAAATTCCCGGAAGGCAGCTCTGTTGAGGTAGCAACTGAAAATGGCAAGCTCATCTTCAGTTCCAACTCAAAAACAGGGTAAAACCAACAGCTCAACGTTAATATACAAGGGGGAAAGCTTATCCTGGCACGCTTTCTCCCTTTCTTTTTTATCCAGGATATGTTTGCATAACCCGACTAAAAACATCAGATAACATACAGATCAGCCATCACGGAGAGAACAATGAGTAGCGATGTGAACGACATAACCATACAATATGAGGAAGAAGAGCAGGTTCTGGTTAAAGAATTGGATAAAGATATCCTGACCAAAGGTGCCTGGGCGACAATCCTCTTCCGTTATCAAAACTGGAGTCGTGCAAAAAATGAATTCTCAAAAGAAATGTTCACCATCAGGCGTTACCAGAAACGCAATGGTGAATATATCCCTAAATCCAAATTCAATATTTCGAGTGCTGATCAGGCAAAAAAGATAATCGCAACTCTTGAAAAATGGGTTAACGAATAAAAAGAGGGTAGCCCATGTATTTTCCGGTGGCAGACATTGAACTTTCTCCTTTCATTCCACCGCTCGTAGCATGCGTTATTTCTTTTTTCACTTCTATGGCCGGTGTTTCAGGGGCATTTCTCCTTCTTCCCTTTCAGGTCAGTATCCTGGGTTTTACCAGCCCCGCGGTGAGCAGCACCAACCATTTGTTCAATATTGTTGCCATCCCGGGAGGAATCTACCGTTTCATCAAAGAAGGAAGGATGCTCTGGCCATTAACCTGGCTTGTGGTTATCGGTACCTTGCCTGGCGTCATTGCCGGGGTTCTGATTCGAATTATTTACCTCCCCTCTCCTGAGGCATTTAAATTTTTTGTGGGCCTGGTTCTCCTCTATATAGGAATCAAACTTTGCCTTGACCTCACAAAGAAAAAAATCCCAGGTACCTTACGTACAGAAACGAAAGAATTTAGAATCAGCGATGCGCAGCTTAGTATCCAATCCCTGCGTTACAATTTTAACGGTCGCTGCTATCAAATCAATACCCTGTCCGTGATTTGTCTAAGCCTTATTGTCGGCCTGATTGGTGGAATCTATGGAATCGGCGGCGGTGCAATTATTGCTCCATTCTTTGTGACCATATATAAATTACCAATCCATACTGTCGCAGGCGCAAGCCTTATGGGTACATTCATCACATCTGCGATTGGTGTCATGTTTTTTCAAGTCCTCTCAACATCCTCATTGGCATCAGCGCAGCACATCGCACCAGACTATCGTCTTGGCTTACTCTTTGGCCTGGGAGGAGTTATTGGAATTTATCTTGGCGCAAGAGCACAACGCTACTTTTCAGCACGAATCATAAAAACTATTCTTGCTGCCACGCTTCTCTTCACTGCAGCAAAATACATTTTGTTCAACTAAGGGCGCATTCAAAAATAACTTTGTATTCTGAGGCGCAATATAAACATTTAGAAAAACGCTATGCAATTATTTAATCCTCAACGTAGCTCGGCTACGCACCCCAAGGGCATTTCCTGCGGGGCACCTGCGGTTAAATAATCACAGATCATTTCTCTAAACATTCATCTTACACCTCATAATTACGAACTCATTTTTGAATGAACCCTAAGAAACAACGCCATATCAAATAATTAAAAAACGAACACATTTCTTTTCATTTCCTTTGACATTTCTCATTGACATCGCTCTCCTGATTGGGTAGTTTGCCGCGGTCGCTGAGTGAGGGGGAAATCAAAAACACCTCCTTTCTCGAAAGATCAGAATGGGTCAATTAAAAGATTGACAGGAACAATTTGATCGATTAACTTCGTGACTTGTCGCAGGGTAAACCTGCCCACCTAACGATCTCAGATATAGGTGAGACGATCCTTGAAAACTGAATAACAATACAAAAGCAAACGGGCCCAACCGTAGTATATTTAAATACTGCAACCGTGATATATTTATATGTCACATGGGCAAACTTTGTAATTCAAAGTAAAGCCTTTA
>JAYEOK010000072.1:0-4441 GCA_034722915.1 Thermodesulfobacteriota bacterium
AAGGCCAGGCTTGAATTTAGAATACCACTTTGTGATTGGTATTTGCCGGTGAATTTTTGTTTGTAAAAAATTAACAAAATGAGCTTGTCATGAATAGGACGATCTTTCTTTTAGTTAAAGGTTTTGCTAAATTAACTTTTGATGCTTTTGCACTACATGTTGTAGATAGTTCTTGCAAGGCACCATAAGGATAGTATATAAGCAGTTTAACTAGGAACAAAAAAGATGAGGTGTTACTGTTTTTTTTGTCTCCTTTTCTACTCTCTCTATTATCCATCGATCACCAGCTATTTCAGCGTTTAAATTTAATTTATTTACCCAAAAGAGGAATACATGACCCCTGATTTAACCAAACAGGTATTGACCCGGACTGCGGAAACTGTCCTTGCAAGACGTTACTATTTGAAAGACAGTGCTGGTGAGCAGATTGAAACCTGGGAAACGCTTTGTAAAAGGGTGAGCAATGCCGTGGCAGAGGTTGATAAGGATAGCGATCAGTTTGAAGCCTTGCGGGAATCGTACTTTCGTATGATGTATCATTTGGATTTTCTCCCCAACTCCCCATGTCTCATGAATGCAGGTACTGATCTCGGGCAGCTTTCTGCCTGTTTTGTACTGCCCGTTGAAGATTCCATGGATGGAATATTCACTGCAATTCGAAATGGTGCACTCGTGCATAAAACAGGAGGTGGAACCGGTTATTCTTTTTCCAGGCTTCGTTCCAAAAATGCATCTGTTCGTTCAACCCAGGGAGTTGCTTCAGGTCCGCTTTCATTCGCCGCTGTTTTTGATGCAGCCACGGAGACCATTAAGCAGGGTGGTAAACGACGGGGGGCAAACATGGGAGTGCTTCGGATTGATCATCCTGATATCATGGATTTTATCTGTGCCAAAGAGAATCAGGATAAATTTAATAATTTCAATTTCAGTGTGGCCATAACCGATGATTTTATGCAGGCAGTGGAGGAAGGGGCAGGATATTCGCTCATCGAACCTTCCACTGGAGAAGACGTTGGAACACTTGATGCCGGCGCTGTTTTTGAAAAAATAATTGATCTTGCCTGGCACAATGGTGAACCTGGTGTCTTGTTTATTGATGCGGCTAACAGGGACAATATGACTCCGCAACTCGGGGATTTTGAGGCCACCAATCCTTGCGGGGAGCAATGGCTCCTACCTTATGAAAGTTGCAACCTTGGCTCTCTTAATCTCAGTAATTTTGTAAAAGACGGAAAAGTTGACTACAAACGGATGGAAAACGTTGTTCGGGTAGCCACTTCATTTCTTGATGGTGTCATTGACTGTAATCGTTTCCCCATTCCTGAAATCGAAGAAATGACACTCAAGACCAGAAAAATCGGCATGGGTATCATGGGACTCCATGATATACTGATCCAGCTTGGTCTGCCCTATGGAAGTGAAGAAGGTCGTACGCAGGCTGCAGAGATTATGAGATTTGTACGTGCAAAAGCAGAAGAGCGATCCGCAGAACTTGCTGAGGAAAAGGGTGCTTTTCCTGCCTATGATGCTGAGATTAATAAGTACCCGGCGAGAAGAAATGCGGCACTCACCTCAATCCAGCCCACCGGCACTGTGTCCATGATCGCTGATTGTGCGTCAGGCTGTGAGCCCTATTTTTCCATTGTCATGATTAAAAATGTGATGGACGGGGACAGGTTAATTCTCGTTAATAAACATTTTGAACAGATTGCCAGGAAAGAAGGTTTTTACTCTGAAGAATTGATGGCAAAAGTGGCGGACAGCGGCACGGTTATCGGGCATGATGAAATCCCTGAAACATGGCAGGAAGTATTTCGTACTGCACAGGACGTAACACCTGAAGATCATATAAAGATGCAGGGCATTCTACAGCAGAACGGTGTTGATGCTTCCATCTCTAAAACAATCAATCTCCCTAACAGTGCAACCCGTGAAGAAGTGAAACTCTCCTATCTTATTGGGTACAGGCTTGGCTGCAAGGGCCTTACCGTTTATCGTGACGGATCAAGAGATTCGCAGGTTCTAAACACCAGGGAAAGAGCGGCTGCTGAGCAGCAGACAGCTTTGGTTTCAGGTGCGGGTCGGAAGAAGAAGCTCCCGGATACCTTGAGTGCCAAACGCTACCGGGTGAAAGATCAGGATCAGAAGTCTGTTTATATTATTGTCTGTTTTGATGAGAACGAACAGCCCATGGAGGTTTTTGCCAAATTTCCTTTTGACAACCGTGTTGATCTGAAAGATAAATCCACCATGTGGACCACGACTTGTCGTCTTGTTTCCCTTGCCCTGCGGTTTAATATTCCGGCTGCTGAAATTATCAAGCAACTGGATCGTTCCAGCGGACATATGCTTGACCTTCCTGCTCAGTTGAGTAAATTGTTTAAATCATTTATGGCTGGTACTCAACACGGCTTTGCTTCAACCTGTCCTGAGTGCGCTGGTACTCTTGTTTTTGAAGAAGGCTGCGAGACGTGTCATGATTGCGGATATAGTAAGTGCAGTTAACAGGAAATAAAAAAAGGTCGATAGAGAATGGGAAAGATAGGAAGAAACGAGCAATGCCCCTGTGGCAGCGGCAAAAAATTCAAACACTGCTGTTTGCCAAAAGAACAGGCAGGGATAACTCCTGCAAGAAGCCAGGAAGCGGCATTCAAACTTTCACTGATCAGTGAGCTTGAAGCCATTGTAAAGGTGGCTGTGGAGAAGAGACAGAAGATTAGAGAATTAGGTGTCTTTATTCTACTGGCAACTGAAGATGGTGATGCCTGGCTGCTTGAAATAACTGATTCCGATGCAGTGCAATTGGCCAGTGGTGGTGAAGCACTTGAAATTCCCATTGATGAAAATCCGGAAACCATCGAGATTAACTGGAGCCACACCTTTGATTTCAGTAACAAAGAGTTTGAACTCACCGCATACGGCGATCAGTCAAAGACTGTGATGAAGAACTACCCTGTCAAAGAGATCAGTGCTTCCATCAAACGGATTAAAAAGAAATTTCCCAGTGAACTTCTGAGCCAGATTCATGTAGATCCTGCAGAGCAAAAGCAGGCGACCTGATACACTCCTGGTATACTCCGAGATTAGGTGTAGTTTTCGGGAGTACCTGAATAGTTATTTTTTTATGATGTTTCTAACCCGGTTCAACCGGAAACAATTCAGTTCACTGGATAAGTGCCTTATCAGAATATGTTTAAAAAAAAAGAAAATATTCTGTAAGGCACTAATACGGTTCGTCCCCATGACATTTGTCATGGGGACTATTTTTTTCCTCTCTCATCAGAGTGGTGACAATTTAGGCCTTCCTTCATTCCCGGGTGCGGATAAGCTTGCCCATATGCTTGCCTACGGAACACTGGCTTTCTCGGTTCTCTGGTATTCGGGAAAAAAAGGATTGGACAAGCCTCGGCATACTGTTGTCTTGACTGTGTTGTTTTGCCTGCTCTACGGAATAGGTGATGAATATCATCAGTCTTTTATTCCCTTTCGGTCAGTGAGTGTCTTCGATGTTTTCGCTGATACAGCAGGAGCCTTCTGGGTGAGCTTAATCTGGATGATGAGCCCAACACTGCGGCAGCAAATAGTTGCTTTTCAAACAAAAATAGCGAAGAATCTGTCATCTCAAGGGTGATGGACTCGACAAAAGGTCAAATTTGAGATGGCTAAGTAAAAAGCTTCATATGCGAGGCGCGCAAAATTTTTATTATTTCGGCGTACTAGGGTACGTCGTAATGATAGAAATTTTGTAGCAACGAAGCAGATGAAGAGTTTTTACGACGCCATCAAGGTTGAATTGTGAACAGCTTGTCAGCCATTAAATAAGAGCGTCCTTTACCATCTGGGAAGCAATTCCCATATCCAGCTCATCACCATATTCTTTTTTCAGGCTCCCCATAACCTTGCCCATGAGTTTCGGGTTTTTTTCAGGCAACTCGGCAATCAGTGCTTCGACAATGGTTTTTGTCTCTTCGGGGCTTTTGGTTTTGGGAATGAAAATTTCTAATATTTTAATAGTATTGCCGACATCAATCCCTGCCTCAACCGATTGATGGGCCATTTTTAACTCTCTCTTTGCAGCAGCAAGAAGATCCCTCTCTTCAGGTTCCCGGTTTCCATCAGCTTTGGCCAGTTTCTGGGTCGCGTCAAGCAGCATGGCCAGAATAGTAGACTTTTCAGGATCTGTCTTTTTAGCCAACATCATGGTTTTTCTTAGTTCTTTGATAATCATTTTAAATATAATCTCCGGCTATTGGTCATCAGGCTATAAGTCTAACACCGGTAAACGGTAAGGGAAACCGGTACTCAGTTGTAAGTATTCGAGTTGGATTCAGAAACAGCTCAAACCACTGAATTGTAAATATATAGCATAGGAATTTTCATTTTTTACGAAGCTTAAAAAATGAATACCGAACATTAAAAGACGAATATCGAATATCGAACA
>JAYEOK010000073.1:0-4412 GCA_034722915.1 Thermodesulfobacteriota bacterium
CGTCCAGACAGGAGCCCATCTCCACTGTCAGCAAGACCATCAAGATGCAGACAGCCTGAAATTCCAGCCAGTAAAGCCATGGCAAGAACAGCTGTCAAAGTGGAAGGAAGAACAGTCACAAAAAGGGAAACAAGCAGCGCGGTCATGGTTCCAATCAAAAGGCCAATGAACGGAAACCAGATCAAACTGGCCTGAAAAAAACGGCCGTCTTCTTCACTTTTCCAGGAAACAGGAAGAATAGTGAGAAAACGAACTCCTGCCAGCAATGAAGCAAGCGGATTCTGAAAGGCCAGTTTCAAAGAGTTTTCATGATCATTGTTTCTATTTGTATTTTTTTCCTTGCCGGCACCACTTGCCATGTTATTTGTCTGCTCCGGCAACAGCCGCTTCTTCAAACGTTGAAACTTCGGTGAGCACTGCCACAGCAGCCTCAACCAGATTCATAGCCAGTGCCGCCCCTGTCCCTTCACCCAAACGCATGTTCAGATCAAGCAGTGGCCTGCAGCCGACTTTTTCCTGCATGGCACGATGCCCCGGCTCCATGGAACGATGGGCACAGATAATATAATCCCTGACAAACGGTTCTATTGCTATGGCAATCAGTGCTCCGGCTGTTGAAATAAAACCATCCACCACCACAGGCTTCCGTTTTGCAGCAGCGCCAATAATCAAGCCTGCAATACCGCCGATTTCAAAGCCACCAACTTTATGAAGGATATCCAATCCGTTTTTAGGGTCTGGTTTATTACATTCAAGGATAGTTTTAATGACTTGCTGTTTGTGAGCAAGTTGGTCATCATCCAGCCCTGTGCCACGCCCGGTAAGTTCTTCTATGGATTTCTTTGTGATCACAGCGGCAATTGCTGTTGAGGGGGTGGTATTACCAATTCCCATATCACCAGTGCCAAAGATATCTACACGATCAGCAAGGTCATTTACGATATCAATGCCGGATTCAACTGCTCGTGTTGCCATGGCATGGCTCATGGCAGGCCCTTTGGCAATATTGTCAGTGCCAAGACCTACTTTTTTATTTATTATTTTACCCTGTTCTGCAAGATCATTAAGATCAGCGGCAACCCCCATATCAACAACAACGACCTCAGCCCCGGCCTGCTTTGCCAGAGCATTGATCCCTGCGCCACCATTAACAAAATTGTAAACCATCTGCTGGGTTACTTCCTGAGGGAATTTACTCACGCCTTCAGCCACAACCCCATGATCTCCAGCCATGGTGATAATGGCTTTTCGTGTAACATCTGGTGCTAGTGAGCGTGTTATTCCGGCAAGATCAAGACTCAGATCCATAAGATCGCCAAGGGCCCAATGTGGAAGAGCAAGCTGATCCAGACGTTCTTTGGCACGATCACGGTATTCACTGTCCTGGGGATAAATTTCTCTTATTGTTCTTTCAAGTAGGCTCATAATTCTTCTTCTATTTTTATTTTCCCTTCAAAAACAGGGGGATACCACAGCTGACCAGGATTACTTCGTCAGCGGCTGCGGCTACTATTCTGTTCGTTCGACCGACAAGATCACGATAATGACGGGCAGCAACATTATCAGGCACAATTCCCATGCCGACTTCATTGCTCACGCAAATAAGTATTCCCTGAAAAATGGAGGCCTGCTTAACAAGCTCTTCAGCCTTTTTTTGCATTTCATCTTCTTTGAATTTTATATTCGCTTTTTCACTATCATACAGAAGATTATTAACCCACAAGGTCAGACAATCAACAAGGCAAACCGTACCAGGATCAAGAGATTGAATGGAACCTGCAAGATCAAGCTCTTCTTCTATTGTGTGCCAAATTCCACCTGCGCGTTCTGCCTTGTGACGAGCAATGCGTTCATCCATTTCACTATCAATGACCGGGCAGGTTGCAAGGAAACAGTGCGGACCCGGCATTGCTTCAGCTCGCGAAAGAGCATAATCACTTTTTCCACTTCTGGCACCACCAGAGACAAGAATTAATGTAGCCATTTTTATTTACTTGTCATTATTCAACCAAGATTAAAACCGGTAAGAACAGCCCCTTCACTAAAAAGGTCCAGTGTGGCATACTTCCCCTTCTTTACCTGAAACAACAGATAATTTTCCGGTTTAAGATTTAACAAATAGCAGAGCAGTGCCCGGATAACACCACCGTGTGCAATGAGAATGATATTTTCATCGGTTGATTCATTTATTCGTAATCCTGCCCTGTGCACCCTCTTTAAAAAATGAGCAATACACTCTCCTTCAGGAAAACAAAACTCAGGGCTCCAGACAGCCCAGTTGCTCACAAGCTCCGGATCACTGGTTGCAATTTCTTGAAAACTCAAGCCTTCCCATCGGCCAAAATCAATTTCCCTTAAATCATCATCATAATTGACAGGGTGATCAGCAAATAAAATCTCAGTACTTTCTCTGCAGCGCAGCATTGGGCTTGAAAGAATTTGATCTATCTGCTGATCCTGAAAAATCTGTTTGAGGCTTGCGATTTCCCGGTAACCATCGGCGGAAAGTGAAACATCTTTCGCTCCAATATACTGTCCTGCAAAACCTGTTTTTCCATGCCGAAGAAGAATCAGCTTTCTGGTCATGGAGATTTATCCAGCTTATATTTATCCTTATAGCC
The DNA here is from genome assembly GCA_034722915.1 of Thermodesulfobacteriota bacterium. Lineage (GTDB taxonomy): Bacteria > Desulfobacterota > Desulfobulbia > Desulfobulbales > Desulfocapsaceae > Desulfocapsa. The sequence goes on from JAYEOK010000073.1 coordinate 2,622, forward strand.
CCTTGGGGTAATCATATAGCCATTCCAGGAAAAAGTTGTGGAGTTCCCTATAATCACTGTTGATTGCATATTTATATCTTCCTCCAGCATCTTACCCAGGGTGGTCAGCCTGATCACTTCATTTTCCCTGCTTGCAGCAGTCACAATGCCAACCGGTGTTTCTTTGTCACGATAGGAGAGAATAATTTTTCTGGCTTTTACGATGTGCTCCGTACGTTTTTTTGACTTGGGATTATACAAAGCAATGACAAAATCAGCACTTGCTGCAGCATCAAGCCGTTTTTCAATCATCTCCCAGGGAGTAAGGAGATCAGAAAGACTTATTGCTGCAAAATCGTGCATCAGAGGTGCACCAAGACGAGCAGCGCAACCATTTACCGCAGCAATCCCAGGAACCACATCAACTTTCACTTTGCTGTTACGTTTTGCAGCAATCTCAAGAACAAGCCCTGCCATGGCATAAATACCAGGGTCTCCCCCTGAAACCAGACTAACGTTTTTACCGGACTCTGCAAGATCAAATGACTTGTTACAACGGTCAACTTCCTGCATCATAGCAGAAGTTATGACTTCTTTGCCTTCAAGAAGTTCGGGGATCAGATCAAGATAGGTTTTGTAACCAATGATCACATCTGCCCCGGCAAGAGCCTTTACTGCCTGAGGCGTCATATTTTCAGTACTGCCTATGCCGGTGCCAACTACAGAGATCAGCCCACAAGGCGAATCTGTTGTATTGCTACTGCTGCTGTTACGTCCTTCCATTTACGTTTCCTTACCACCAGTTTACCTGGGCCATTTTTTGTTTCTGCAGCAAGAACTGCGGCAGGTTCTGCAACACCTTTTGCTCCGGTTGCTGCAAGAACAGCAGCAGATGAGGAAACATCCTCAACACCATTTAACTGTTCTTTGGCATAAAATTTTATGGGCTGTCCTGTCAGTGCAACATAATCAAGCATTCCCTGCTCGTCACTTTTCAAATCAATGGAGGCAAAGCTGCAGATTGCTTTTTCCGCAAGACCTTCATCAGTAAAAAGTTCTGTGACAGCTACTTGAAAACTTTTTTTACCGGTTCCCCTGTTACAGCCAAGCCCCACTGTAAAAAGACAAGGCCGGAGTATAAGAGCCTCGCTTCCTTTATAGATTTTTCCGGAAATTATAAGGTCAGCCATGTCTGGTTTTGAAACAGCTTTGAAATCATGCGGCAGGCTGTCATACTGTACTTCTGTAAAAACCCGCAAACTTCCGGTATTGACTAATTTTGCCGATTTTTCAGTAAGTTTTTGTGAATCTTCAACAAACAAATGATTCTTTTTTGCCCAGAGATCAAGTGCTGTATGACCTGTGACATCAGAGGCGGTGGTAATCACTGCCTGACCGCCAAGTTTGCCTGCGAGTTCCCTGGCCAGTTCATTTCCGCCTCCAAGGTGACCGGAAAGCAGGCTGATGACAAACTGGCCTTTTTCATCAAGTACAAGCACACAGGGATCCTGAACTTTATCCCGGCAAAGTGTGCTGAGCCCTCGAACCACAATGCCTGCAGCCATAATACAGACAATGCCATCTACCTTGTGTTGCCAGTGATCTGCAATCTTATCAAAAACAGAAAGATCTCTTGTGTCTATAAAGCACTCTGCCTGTAGGTCACAGATTCTGTCAGCAAGTTTTTTTCCACCGTCAGTCAGCGCAATAACAGCAATTGTCATGGAACATCACATCTTGTTTGATCAAATAGAATAGCTGGAATAATGATGTCATCGAAAAACTACAAATAACCGATGGCTAAGTAGCTAA
>JAYEOK010000074.1:0-16718 GCA_034722915.1 Thermodesulfobacteriota bacterium
CCAGGGCAATAAGGGGATATGAAAATGAGGAATATACTCACATGTCTGTAGCGGTTGCAGTGCTCAGCGGGGCAGCAGATGTGGGTTTGGGAATTTATGCTGCTGCAAAGGCGCTTAATCTGAATTTTATACCTGTTGTCACAGAACAGTATGATCTTGTAATTCCAAAAGAACATTTCGAGTCAAAAAACATCCGGATTCTGCTTGAAACCATAAACACCGCAAAATTTAAAAAGCGGGTTGAAGCTTTAGGCGGATATAATACTGAACGAACAGGCGAAATTATTGCGAGCCTGGACTAACACTCCAAGTGATTGATTTTTGTAGGTTGGGTTGAGTCACGAAACCCAACAAAATTGAGGGGCTCAACCCAACCTACAGGAAACCGAGGTTTTCGTTCGAACACTATTTAAAATGATAAAATAAAAAATGCTTTTTCGCTGCAACAACTTCCGTTTTGGATGTCACTAAATCCCAATATCTTGTGGTTACGCAAGTACAATAATCTTCCATTCTGATTTTCTCCATCCTTTGTATTGTCCTGAAGTTTATGTAGTTTATGTAATAAATTTATGTAATTTACTTCACAATTACACATATTTTTCTATGAATTAGAATAGCTGTCCTTGCTTTACAATTGATATAACTATTTAATATCTAAAGTATAATTCCTATCATAGCATAAATGGCATGTTTATGGCATGTTTTTTGCGTAAAACATACAAAACACAAAACAAGAAGATATGTCCTATAAGGTATTTAAGTTATGTAGAATCCAAAGCTGTTCTATCGGGGCGGCATTGTCTGGAGATGAAATTGTGAATAGATCCAGAATTGGAAGGAGATACTCTTGAAAAAAATAGCTGTTCTTTTGCTTTGCTTTGCTGCTTTTTTCTTCGTGGGCAGGCATAGACTGCTTCTGTTGATTTAAATTATCACGTATTTTCGTTACAATTAGGAACCTGATAAGGCCGAAACCTTTGCGAGAAGGCGGCGGAAAGCTTTGGGTCTCTTTTGGTATTGAGAGATAGCCGGGTTGCCAGGATTATAAAGATAATTCTGTTGGCTCGGCTATTTTTTTGATCTACCTTTCACACATAACCAAAATCATTCAGTATGTTTCATAAATACTTCAAAAAGATCCGGGGGAAAGGACTATGAAGAAAGTGAAATCCATTCGGTATGGAAATGCATTGGTATGTTCTTGCCTTGCTATCGTTCTTTTGTTTTCGGTTGCTCATGCTTCTGATTATGAGATCCATTCACTGATGGCGGGCCAGAACATCAAGGTCGGAGACGTGAGCGTCTGGAACGATGCCGACCATTTGTATGTGAAATACGAGACCACATATGGCTGGTATCTGATTGAGAGCCACGTGCATTTCGCGACCTCTCTCGACGGCATTCCTCAGATAATCGGCAACCCGATCCCAGGAAGCTTCGATTATGCGATGGAGCATGATCCGGAGGTCTTGAAATACACCTACGAGATAGATCTGAATGCCTTGGAGCCTGGCACCGTCTACATTGCGACCCATGCCGATGTGGTGCTGTTGAATCAGAAAGGCAAGATAACCCAGGAGGAGACAGCATGGGGCGATGGTGAGGATTTCCCTGGAGACAACTGGGCTACTTACTTTACCTACAAGACAGATAATGTCTCTCCCTCCATTAGCATTACCAATCCGGTGAATAATTCTGTAACAACCACTACCAATCCATACATTACTATAGAATTCAGCGACGATGATTCGGGCATTAATCTGAGCAGTCTTGCAATTCAAATAAATGGGACAGATAGCGCTGGTCTTTTTAGTGTTACTAATACAAGAGCAACATATCAGACAACTTCTCCCCTTTCGTCTGGCGGCAATGTGATCTCTGCTTCCATCAGCGACAATGCCGGCAATACAAGCACTGTTGTTTCCGATTTTATCATTGGTTCCAGCACTGCGCCGATCCGTTACATCTTTTCAGTGGCTAATAATGACTGGATTTTTGCCTCTCCCGGAGATGAGACCTGTGCCGAGTATTTGAGCAGGGAGGATTTGGGGCTACTGAGCTTTTCGAATGTGGTCGCATTGAGTAAGGTAACGCCTGATGGGAATCTGTTTTTTACGCTTAGCGGTCAGGACGGCATCCTTCAATCACCCTGCAATGGTTCCAACAGTCTTTATTTTAATAACACACAATTAGGGATAGGCAATAACGACCAAATCTGTGCGGAACATACAGGACTTGATGGTTCAGCCTCTTTTTCCGTAGAAGGTGAGCCCTATATTTACCAGTCTTCCGGCGCAAATGCGAATTCGTTTTATATGCAGAAAGCCCAACTAGGGCTTGCCGATTTAGTCCAGGTAAGCTGTCTACACATTGGTTACGATAATAAAATTTACTTTTGCCATTCAGATCAGCCTGGTATCTTTCAATCGACTGGTGACGGCACAAATACGCCATTCCTCACGGCATCCAACCTTGGAGTGCACGGCTCGACCATAGATGGTTTTGCCATTTTGCCGGAAACCATTTCTCCGACAATATCCATTACGAACCCTTTAAATGGCTCAACAGTCGATACAATGACACCTAATATATCCATCTCCTTCAGTGATCCGGATTCCGGCGTGAATATAGCCAGTTTTATTGCTGAAATCAACGGCACGGATAGTACATCTCTATTCAACGTCACTTCTATTGGAGCCAACTATCAGGTCACAACCCCTCTGCCTCTGAGAAATAACGTTATAACAGCCAGCATCAGTGACAATGTGGGAAATCAGGCCAGTGCTTCCTCCAACTTTACGGTTGAAGCTTTTCAGGCAGCGCTCACTGCCACTCCCACCAAAGGCGGTATCCCCTTAGAGATACAGTTCTCTGCGGCAATCGTAGGCGGAGTGTCACCATATTCGTATGCATGGGACCTCAATGGCGATGGAGCAGTGAATGACACCCGAGAAAGTTTTAGCTATCTTTATCAAGTGAGTGGAACTTATGACGTAACTCTTACAGTTACGGATACCGCTGGAGAAACAGCCTCTGACACTGAGACTATCTATGCTCTATTTGCTCCCGGAGTGGTAGCCTCTGCCAGCCCAACGAGTGGTGGAGCACCGCTTGATGTTGCATTTTCAGCCACAGTCAATGATCCTGATGGTTCTATTGTGCTTTATGAATGGGATTTTGATGGGGACGGTACTTATGACTATTCCGACTTGAGCACGGCGAGCACAACTTTTACATATGGAACAGTGGGCCTATATCAAGCCACGATTCGGGTTACGGACAACGATGATCTGATGGAGACTGATACGATAACAATTGCCGTAGGCAGCTCACCTTCCGCCTCTGCTACAGCCGATCCGATGACAGGGCCGGCTTCGCTTGATGTAACTTTTACCGGTGCAGGGACCGATCCCGATGGCGCTATCAGCCTTTATGAATGGGACTTTGAGGGTGACGGGACATATGACTGGAGCAGCACAACTACAGGAGATCTCACTCATACCTATAGTTCAGCAGGAATCTTCAATGCTACTTTCAGAGTTACTGATAATGATGGTTTGATTGACACTGATTCGGTTTTAATCTCTGTGTCAGGTCCGCCTATTTCCAAGCCTGGGGCATTTCCTACCAGCGGAGAAGCCCCCCTTACAGTTACTTTCTTCTCCAATGGTGAGGACCTTGACGGAAGTCCGGAATACTACGATTGGGATTTTAATGGAGACGGTAACAACGATAGGCGTTTGATTGCCTCGATGAACACAACATATACGTATAATCAGGCAGGTACTTACAACGCCACATTAATGGTTACCGATAATGAGGGGCTTACCGGTACAGCATCTGTCACCATTACAGTTATCGGCACAACAAGTTCGGGGTATCCCACAGCTATTGCCAGGGCAACTCCTTCAAATGGTGGAGCGCCTTTACAAGTGGCTTTGACCGGTAAAGGCACTGACGAAGATGGCACGATTACCAAACTTGAATGGGATTTTGAAGGCGACGGAGTTTTTGACTTCGAGGATACGGCTGTACCTGGTAGTACATTAGGGGATATTTTAGACGCAGGATCATACTGCAGTCCTGAATTAGTTGATATAGATGATGATGGAGACCTCGACCTGTTTATCGGTGAATCAGGTGGCCGTATCTATTTCTATCGCAATGATGGAGACAGCAGCGCTCCGGTTTGGACTTCAGTTGGTTATGTAACTGATTCGGCAAATAACACGATAGATGCAGGATCATACTGCAGTCCTGATTTTGTGGATATAGACAATGATGGAGACATAGACTTGTTTATTGGAGAGTCTTATGGCCGAATCTATTTCTATCGCAATGATGGAGACAGCAGCGCTCCGGTCTGGACTTCAGTTGGTTATGTAACTGATTCGGCAAATAACACGATAGATGCAGGATCATACTGCAGTCCTGATTTTGTGGATATAGATGGTGATGGTGACATAGACCTATTTATCGGGGAGTCAGGTGGCCGAATCTATTTCTATCGCAATGATGGAGACAGCAGCGTGCCCGTCTGGACTTCAGTTGGTTATGTAACTGATTCGTCAAGCAGCACGATAGATGCAGGATCATACAGCAGTCCTGATTTAGCCGATATAGATGGTGATGGTGATTTTGACCTGTTTATCAGTGAATCCGGCGGGAGGATACGTGTATACAATAATGATGGGGACACCGGAACTCCAATATGGCGATTGATTGTCCAATATATTGGCTATATTGGTGCAAGCAATTATTCAGCCCCTAGCATAGTGGACATAGACGGTGATGGTGATTTTGACCTGTTTATCGGAGATAATAATGGCTCTGTATGTTATTATCGCAATGATGGGAGTAATAGTGCACCTGCCTTTAATCCTACGGGATCTATCACTGATTCAGCCGGCAGCACGATAGATATAGGTTCTCGTAGCAGTCCTGATTTTGCCGACATAGATGGTGATGGAGACCTCGACCTATTTATCGGAAAATATTATGGACAGATCTATTTCTATCGCAATGATGGAGACAGTAGCGCTCCAGTCTGGACTTCAGTTGGTTTTGTTACTGATTCAGGAGGCAGCACTATAGATAGAGGATATTACAGCAGTCCTGAATTAGTTGACATAGACAATGATGGTGACCTCGACCTGTTTATAGGAAACTCAGGTGGCGGAATCTATTTCTATCGCAATGATGGAGACAGCAGCGCTCCGGTTTGGACTTCAGTTGGTTTTGTTACTGATTCAGCAAGCAGCACGATAGATGCAGGATCATACAGCACTCCTGACTTGGTTGACATGGATAGTGATGGTGATTTTGATCTGTTAATCGGGGAGTCAGGTGGCCGGTTCTATTTCTACAGGAATGAGGGAAGTGCTAGCTCACCTGTCTGGTCTTCGGAAGGTTATTTCACTGATTCCTCTAATAGCATGATAGATGTGGGCTCATACAGCACCCCCGTTTTTTTTGACATAGATGGTGATGGTGATTTTGATGTGATCACTGGTAATAGCTCAGGGTATATTTATCTCTATCCTACCGTGGGGTTTGTAAAACATGATTATACAATTCCAGGCACTTATGAGGCAACTTTACAAGTGACGGATAACAGCGGTCAAACAGCAACTGACTCCATAACCATAACAGTTCTTGAAACCGGAACTCCAACAGCTACAGCAGATGCTAATCCAACTACAGGCGATATCCCGTTAAATGTCTCCTTTAACGGAACAGGAAACGATGCAGATGGCACTATTTTGCTTTATGAATGGGATTTTGATGGTGATGGGATTTATGACTGGAGCAGCAGCTCTTCGGGGAATACCTCTTATACGTATAACCAGGTGCGCAGCTATGTCGCAACATTAAGAGTCACAGATAATGAGGGAAAAACATCTACTGATTCGATCACCATTTCTACAAGTCTGGGTCTATCTGCTTCCGGTACTGCAATATTTGACCCTGTTTCCGGGGGAACCGGATCGGTCAGTTCCACTATAACAGGAGATTCAATAGTTACAGTGGAAATAATAGACCAATCAGGAAATGTTGTTCGTACTCTTGTTAATAACGAATCAAGGACATCCGGTACATACACTGATACTTGGGATGGTAAGGATGACGCTGGCAAGATAGTGAGAGATGGCGTCTATTACTTTCTTATTGAGCATACGGAAAATAATGAAACTCAAACATTTGATTTACGAGAAACCGCGCAGTATCGTGAAGTCACACCGAGCAGATCATGGCCATCAACATTCAATCCATATGAAGAAGACTATGTACACGTAACTTATTCCATATCTTATCCGGCTGAGGTGAGCATGTATTTCTGGAAGAGAGACTACTCACATCCTGGCTCTTCCATTGCGCCGGTAAGGACTATGTTCTTACGAGAGCCGAAAAACACCGGATCTCATACTGAAATTTGGGATGGTGTAGATGATGAAGGAGCAGTGGTCGGGCCCTGGTCCGGCGGATATTGCATTACTCTGTGGACATACGAATTGCCCTCAAATGCCATTATTATTACCGGCAATACGCCAGTTATAAGAGACGTTGAAGCAGAACCCAATTTCTTCAGCCCTGCCTATAACCCATATGGATCAACAGAACCTAATTATACCGTTGTTTCCTTTAATTTATCTAAGACCACTAACGTAAAAGTTAAGATAAAAAACTTTGATGGACTTGTGGTTAAGTCTTTTACCAAAGCTAATTTACTCGCAGGGGCAAATAATATCATTTGGGATGGTAAAGATTTTGATGGTAATTTAGTAAAGGATGGGAGTTACAGTATATCGCTTACTGCAACAGACAATGATGGCAATCGATCATTGCCAAGATATGCTGCGATAATTATTCATTATTAATTCGGATAGTAATTTTGATCATGGAGGCATGATAATGATACTCTATAAAAAATCCATGTCCTGGATTGTCATCGTAACTTTTTTTGTAAGCTTATTTGCGGGTACAGGGGCGCTTTACCCAAAAGCAGCGTTTGCCTATGATGCGCCACCAAAGGATCAGGGGCATAGAGGACCTAACACGGATGATCCGCCACCTAAGACACCGCCTGAAGATCCCTGTCAAGCCACTGGTTCACCTGTCCATATTAAAGCAGGCAACTACTTTTATTCAAATCAGGATCTTTTTATCCCTGGCCGAGGATTTTCGCTCCAAATCGTCAGGGACTATGATTCTCAAAACGAGCACGAAGGACCTTTCGGCTATGGCTGGTCTTTTCAACTACTGATGGAGCTGATCAGGGTAACGGAAGGTGATGAAGATTATGCGATTGTCCGGCGGGGTGACGGTGTAAGGCTGAAATTCAAGGATAATGGTGACGGCACATTTACGCCGCCGGCAGGGAGATATGACACCCTTGTTCAGAATGCAGACGGATCTTACGATTTGATGAAAAAAACAGGGACTTGCTCTTCCTGTGCAGAGACTGCTCATTTTGATACAGGCGGCCATCTGCTTTACAAAAGGGATGGCAACGGGAACCAGGTGGGGTTTTCATATGACGGCACAGGTAGAGTTGCAACCGTCACTGATGCATCTGGAAGGCAACTCACTTTCTCTTACGGGGCAAACAATAAGATCTCCAAGGTTACTGATCCGGCCGGAAGAGAGTTTTCTTACACCTATGACGCATCGGGCAATCTGGCTTCCTATTCGGACCCACTGGGTAATACGACAACTTATGCCTATGACGGCAATCGCAACCTGACGTCGATCGTGGATCCCCACGGCAATCCCCTCCATACCATCACGTATGACAGCAGTGAACGCGCATCCACCTATACGGAAAAGGGCGGGACCTGGCAGCTTGCATATTATCCCGATTCTAATCGAACGCATCAACAGGACCCAAATGGAAATAACTGGCAGTACTATTACAATGACACAGGTCAGATGACGCAGAAGCGAGATCCTATTGGAAACCAATCGACCTACACGTGGGATGATAATCAGAACTGGACAGGTACTACGGACGCCCGTGGATATACGACATCATACACATACTATTCCAATGGAAACAGGTTAACTGAAACCGATTCTCTCGGCAATACCACGACATATACCTATGATGCCGCAACCGACAAAGTGGCCACGATTACCGATCCAATGGGATGTGTCACCAGTTACGAGTATGACTCCAATGGAAACAGAACTAAGATCATCCGGGATTATGGCGGATCTTTGCAGAATGAGACGGTGCTTACCTATGATGACGACGGACTTCTGACAAGTACGACCGATCCGATAGGCAACACCACTACCTATACATACGATGGCTATGGAAACCTCATCCAAGTTACGGATGCCCTCGGCAATGCCACGACCTACTACACCTATGATGTCTTGGGGAGTAAGCTGACAGAGACAGACTCAAGGGGCTATACGACTACCTATGGCTATGATCTGTTGGGAAGGCTTATATCAGTTAAAGATGCGCTGGACAATACCACCACGTATTCTCACGATGCGAGCGGCAACCTGGTTTCTATGACCGATCCGGCCGGCAATACCGTGACTTATGCCCATGACTCCTATAATCAACTGATCCAGATAACTGATCCTTTGGGCAATATTACCCAGTACGCATATGACGCCCGTGGAAATCGGACCGGCATGACCGACGCTAATGGAAATTCTACCACCTATACGTATAATGCCGTTGATCAATTCACTTCTGAGACAAACGCCCTGGGTCATGTCACCAGCTATATGTATGACGGGAACGGCAATCGCTTGACCGTCACCGATGCAAACGGGAACACCACCACCAATACCTATGACGCCCTCAACAGGGTCACCAGGACTACCTATCCTGACAGCTCTTTTGAGACAGCAACATATGATGCAGTCGGCAACATCATCGGAACAACGGATCGTAACGGCAATACTGTAAGCAAGACCTATGATGCCCTGAACAGGCTGTTGGCAATAACCTATCCTGACGGTACTGCGACCAATTATGCATACGATCTGAATGGAAACATACTGAGCGCCGTTAACTCTGATATTTCCTATTCCTTTGCGTACAACGCCTTAAATCGTGTGACGCAGGTAAACAATGTTACCTTGGGAAAGAGCGTATCATACTCATATCTTTGCTGCGGCCTGAAAAACAGCTTGACGAATCCTGAGGGAGGGATCACCAGTTATACCTATGATGCATTGAAAAGGCTGGCAAGCCTTAATAATTCGTTCGGGGAGACTACTACCTACACATACGATAATCTTTCCAGGATTACAAAGAAGGACATGGCCAACGGTTCGTACACAAATTACTCCTATGATGCGGCAAGCAGGCTTACAAGCCTTGTCAATATGACATCCAGCGGCTCGGTCATATCCAGTTATGCATACTCACTTGATAATATCGGAAACCGCACCTCCATGACCACCTCGGACGGCACGCATAATTACAGCTATGACAATATTTACCAAGTCCTCCAGGCAGCCCACCCTGCATCATCCGCGGAGACATATACCTATGACCCGGTCCATAACAGGCTGACCTCAGCGGATCACAATGACTGGACATATGACAGTAATAACAGGTTAATAAGCTACAATGGTTTCAGCTATACCTATGATGCAAATGGAAATATGATCTCTAAGACCGATACAGCGCTCTCTCAGGTTGCCAGCTACCAGTACGATTACGAAAATAAGCTTAAAAGGATCAATTATCCCGATGGGACTTACAGCGAGTATCGCCATGATCCCTTTGGAAACAGGATCAAGAAGGTTGTTAATGGTACTGTGACTTGGTTTGTTTATGACCTGATGAAGGGCATGCCGGATGTGATAGGGGAATACGATAGTGGGGGAGCATTGGTTGCGAGCTATATCCACGGACCTGATGTGGATGAAGTAATATCGATGAGAAGTGACGGTAATAGTTATTACTACTTTAGGGATGGGCTTGGAACTGTTACCTCATTGAATAATAATAATGAAGGAATAGTTAATACCTACGAATATGATGCATTTGGGAATGTGGTAGGTGGGACAGAGTCGGTTACAAACCCGTACGGTTTTACAGGAAGGCTGCTTGATAATGAATCAGGACTAATGTATTACAGAACAAGATATTATGATGCCAGTATTGGGCGGTTTATTTCGGCTGATCCTATTGGATTTATTGGGGGGATAAATTTTTATGCTTATGTCCTAAATAATCCGGTGAATATAATAGATCCTGTTGGGCTAAAAAGAATGGATCCTGAGTGTGTAAAAGCGGCTAAAAAAAGATTGGAACTATGTAAATCGGGTGCCACTATGACATACGAATGGATGATGAAACGAATAGCTATAACCCTATCCTTTTGTAAACATAACTGCGATAAAATTAACGAGAACTTTGGACGAATTTCTTGTTACATATTGTGTGAAGTTGTTTTTTCGGATGCAAAAGCATTGCTTTATTTGGAATATATGGCAACCATTGGAAGCTGCTATGGAATATATGCGGTACAACTTAAGTTTTGCGAACTTCCTGATGATGATCAGTGTCCCATTTAGTAAAATGGGTGGCTGATTGACTCAAGTGACCACAATATGTAGTATGGGGTCTATGAAAGCAACGATTGCGAACCCGTATCCTCGGAACTTTGAGGAATTTCTGGACTGGTTTTCGACGGAGGAAAACTGTTCGGCGTATCTGGAATGGATTCGATGGCCATCTGGTTTTGTCTGTCCGAAATGCGACAGCACGAAGGCGTGGCGCACGGATCGTGGGCTGTGGTATTGCGAAGGGTGTCAGCGACAGAGTTCGGTAACTGTTGGGACGGTGTTTGAGGATAGTCGCAAGCCGTTGCGTTTGTGGTTTCACGTTATATGGCTGATGATGGCTCAGAAGACGGGACTGAGTGCCAGGAATCTGTGTGACACCTACGAGTTCGGGAGCTACCAGACCGCTTGGGGTTGGTTGCACAAACTCCGTAGCGTCATGATTCGTATTGGACGGGAACGTCTGGCCGGGCGCGTAGAAGTGGATGAGGCCTATGTGGGGGGACAAAAAGAAGGAACCCGGGGACGTGGAGCAGAAGGCAAGACATTAGTTCTTGTTGCGGTAGAAGGGGATACAAAGAAGAAGCTCGGACGGGTTCGTTTCCGATGTGTTGCGGCGATAGACCGGGATACTGTTGAGTTGTTCGTTCAGGACTATGTCGAACCTGGCGCAATTGTGGTTACTGATGGCTTGTCGGTCTATGACAAACTCGGTGCTAAGGGATTCGACCATCGCCCTCATATCGTCAGCACTGGCGGTGAGGCAGCACTGAAACAACTCGACCATGTCCATCTGGTAATCTCCTTACTCAAACGCTGGTTGGACGGCACCCATCAAGGGGCCGTTACTCCTTCTCACTTGCAGGCGTATCTCGACGAGTTTTCTTTTCGCTTCATCCGCCGCCTTTCGCAGCACCGCGGCAAGCTTTTCTACCGGCTCGTACAGCAAGCTGTGACTATGCGTCCTTCTGCTGTGAAAGCCATGTACGTGTCAAAACCACAACATGTGGTGGCTACTTGAGTCAATCAGCCACCCATATTTAGTAATGCCAATAACAGTGTGGTTTCAGGACTAAGCAAAGCCACTTGTGTTGTAATGATATTTATCCGGTTTCGAAGTGCCAATGATATATAAACTAACGTTATTTTGTTAGGATGAGGCGTGCAAAATATTTTTACAATTACTCTTTTTCTAATAATGCTTTTAGTATTAATTATTATTGGGGCTAAGCACAAGACAATGCGACATAGTACCTGGTTTTTGTTCTTATTATTTTTAGAGTTCATACTTTTTATTGGCATAACGAAAGCGTATTTACAGCTTTCGTCTGTTTCAAAGGTCATGGAAGAGCTTATTGAGAAGTATTATCTTTATGTCATAGGAGTTTTTTTCTTACTACTTTGTATGTATCAATACTTCGCAAAGAGAAGGGAAAAGCATCGTAGTGGGAAAGCCCTGTAGGTTGGGTTGAGGCACGAAACCCAACAACAAATAACTCAGCAGCATAATAACGATGCGATATCGTCGCGCGAGCACTAAAGGCGGAACATATTTTTTTACAGTTGTTGCATACAAAAAAATGGGGTTTGTCTGTGAATCTGCAAATGTCCCGTTATTAAGAGAAGCATTCAAGCATGTTATGGAAAAACATCCCTTTACTATTGATGCTTTTATCCTGTTGCCCGATCATCTGCATTGCCTGTGGGCGCTATCTGCTGGAGCCCGTGATTTCTCAAAACGCTGGCGTTTGATCTATCGAATTGCGAGTGGGTAGGTTGGGTTGAGACACGAAACCCAACAATACAACTGGCAGCTAACATTTGCACAACAAGGTAGGAGGGATATGAAAGTGAAAAAACTCTTTGTCACAGCAAGTATGTTGGTTTTATTATTAACCGGTGTTCCCTGGGCGGAAGAATCTGTTCTAAGCATTTCCGGTATGAAAGTGGAACCGAGCACTGTTGGTTCTGGGAGCATGGTACTGATTTCCTGCCAGGTCACCCATTCTGATGGTCCGATGAATATCGAAAGGGTTGCCTCTACAGTTTCAAGCGGGAATCTGAATTCATCGTATCCAATGCTTTATGATGATGGGACCAATGGTGACATAGTGGCTGAGGATGGGATTTATTCTCTTGAGATCACAGCAGGAAACACCCCAGGAGAAGCAAAGATTATATTTATTGCTGTGGATACTGAACAGAATGAAATCGAATCCGCCCCGGTTACACTGACAATCCAATAGATAGATTGAGTTAATTCGACGTGAATTATAAAAACTTTTTTATTCATCTTCTCACGGTATGCATTATTTTATGCATACCTTACGTGGCATGTTCCGATCAGAAAGAACTTAATCCAAAAGAGCCTCTTCATAAATTACAAACAAAAAATTCCGGCAGGATTGTCTTTTCTTCCTATATGAGCGGAAACTGGCAGATCTGGTCAATTGATCCTGACGGAAACAATCTTACTCAGTTAACCAACACCGAACAGGAACATCATTACCCTGCATGCTTACCCGATGGCCGCAGAATTGCTTGTGCCAGCAATGAAAGAGACATCTGGGTAATGAAGCCGGGTAATAAACCTCAAAAGCTTAAAAATTTTCCCTCCAACTGCAACCACCCTGCCTGGTCTTCAAACGGAGATAAAATCGCCTTTGTTTGTTATACATTTGAAAATCGAAAGGAAGATAGTGATATCTGGATAGCTGATCTAAAAGCGGGTGATGCACGGAAGCTTATGAAACTTGATAACATACAGAGTTTTCCTGCCTGGTCTCCTGATGGAAAGCATATTGTTTTTACGAGCGGCTACCGTGTGAGCAGCAGCAAAATCATCGAAGCATTATGGCTGGTAAACAGTGATGGCACAAATCCAAGGCCACTTATATCTGATGGATTTTATAATATTCAGCCGGCATGGTCACCTGACGGAAAAAATATTGCCTTTGCATCCAGCAGAAGCGGGAATATGGATATCTGGGTTGTGGATAGGGATGGCCGAAACGCAAAGCAGCTTACCTTTGACAAATCTTATGATGCAGATCCGAACTGGTCACCTGACGGAACTAAAATGTGTTTTACATCTACAAGGAGCGGTCAGATGGAAATCTGGGTGATGGATAGTGACGGAAAAAGTCCAAGGCAACTGACAGGGCTATCAGACTCACAAGCAGAAAGCATGCACCCATTCTGGCATTGAGGAGTTCATAATGAAAAATACCTGTTTATTTTTGATGAAATTTTTTACTGTTTTCTTCTGCTTGAGTTTTTTCAGTTGCGCTATACTCCAAAAACCTGAGGAAACTATTTTATCAAAGAAAGAAATAGTTCCACCTGAGCCTGGTGAGATAGCTGAACCTGAGATAGATCCTAATGCGCCTTTTAAGATTTCTAATGTAGCTATCAGCCATCAGTCTTTTAGCCCAGCAAAAGGAGAAGCAGTGACCATATCCTGGCATATCTCTCGACCCTCCAAGGCGCTTGTTCAGATATTCGACCCTGACATGCTTCTTATTAGAGAACTTGTTCCAGAAAATACTGGAAACCCTGGCCTTTGCGAGGTTACATGGGGTGGAAAAGATCCGGATGGAAACATCATACCTGATGAAGCGTATTTTTTCACGATTGAGGCTAATGACTACAAAGGGGAACTTACACATTATGATCCCATAACCTTTTCAGGGGGAAAAAACTTTGATTGCCCTGTAGAATTTGACAGCAGCAAACAATTAATAAGTTACAATTTGGCACAAGATTCACGAGTACTTATCAGAACAGGCATAACCCACGGGCCATTACTAAAAACAATAGTAAATTGGGAGCCGAGGTTAGTCGGCGTTCATGAAGAGCCGTGGGATGGGAAAGATGCGTCTGGTGTGATCAATGCTGCAGATCAAAAGGGATTTACTATGATGTCTGATGCAGTAACACTGCCTGAAAACAGCATCCTGGCTTCTGGCAATAAAGAGTACACGTACGTTGAATATAAACATGAGATATCATCCGACAGACCGATCAAAGAAGAGCGCCCCAGAATTGTAAATGACAAGACCCAACCCGATTTACCATTTAACAGGCCTGTCCAGCAGGGTGATGCGCCAAAATTTTATCTAAAACTACCGGAAAATCTACAAATAACTGAACAAGGCTATCCAATTGTGAGCGGAAAGCTGCCAATAAAAATCTATTTGGATGAAAAAGTAAAGAAAAGCGCAACAGAGCGGCGGTATGAAATTATTTGTTATGTTGATTATAAATTCATAACCGAACAGGAAGAGGGCTATTCACCAAGTACGTGGTTATGGGACACAAATAATATGCCAAATGGAGAACATGTCCTGACCGTAAATGTTGCCACGCTGACAGGCCAGGTGGCAAGTGCCAGTATGAAGGTGATGGTGCAAAATTGAAGCGTAAGTGAGTGCGCTAAAGGGCTCTGACATTTTGTCTTGACCCCTAAGCGATATTTGTGTGAATAATAATATTATCGGTCGATACAAAAAGCTACCAATTAGGACCAATTTTTTAAGGCCCATTAATGAGGCGCAAGCAAAGGAGTTAAAAGGAGTTAAGATGGCTGCAAAAAAACAACTGATAACCTTAATCGAAAGAGAAAACAAAATATGTGACTTAGCTATTCAGCACTTGACAAACCGGTGTAACGTATTTGAGGAAAAATACAAATTGTCTTCGAAGGATTTTTACAGACTTTTTCAAGAAGGAAAGATGGGAGACGAGCAGGATTCTTTTGAATGGAAAGCCTTGATTGAAGGTGTGAACGAATGGCAGCAGACTAAAGAGGGGGTGAAGGAGTTGGCAAGTTGATTGATGCACATTTTGAGGCTTTCGAAACGGAAATCATCAGTGATCGTCTTGTAATATTCACCGATCTTTATAGGTTTTATACAACTAGAGAGACTGGGTACGTTAAAGGTGAAATCACTTTCATAGATGGTAGTTTTCTCGTTGTTTTTCAGCATGTGCGCATTGAAGCAGAGGAATTGACTGTCACAGATTACAGGTACCATTATATGACAGCGGAGAATAAATTGATATTTCGCTACGACAACGCCCCTCATTACCCCCAAATGGGTACCTTCCCTCATCATAAACACCTCCCATTGGGCGTACAAGATGCCACTATGCCAAGTTCTAAGGACCTTTTGGCTGAAATAGATTCGATTGTAATCGGACAGATCACACGAGGTTAGAGATGATGTTGTGGAATGGACAAAATAGGACAGAGCAAAGCGAGTGGGCGGTTAACAGATAGATCTTAAATTTACGAATGTAAGCGTATCGAGGAGCTTGCAAGCAAACAAATGCAAACGATAATGGTCCTTAATAGAACCAGGAGAGCACAATGAAAAAGCTGATTAGTTTATGGCCTATATTCTTTATCTTATTACTGGTCATAGGTTGTGACAGAGAGGCCACAAGGGAAGTGGTCATCTACACCTCTGTTGACCAGGTATTCTCGGAGCCTATTCTGAGAGATTTTGAAAAAGAGACAGGGATAAAGATAAAGGCTGTTTACGATGTAGAGGCCAGCAAAACCGTGGGGTTGGTAAATCGACTTCTCGCTGAGAAAGGTCATCCCCGGTGTGACGTATTCTGGAACTCAGAGGTAGGAAGAACGATCTTCCTCAAACAAAAGGGCCTCTTCACTCCCTATGCATCACCCTCGGCAAAAAACACACCGCCTCAGTTTAAGGATAAAGATGGTTACTGGACCGGTTTTGCCGCAAGGGCCAGGGTGCTGGTTTATAATACCAATCTGCTTAAAGACACAGATCTGCCGAAATCAATATTTGAACTTACCGAGCCGCAATGGAAAGGGAAAGTAGCGTTGGGGTATCCTGTGTTCGGCACCACTGCAACGCATATGGCCGCCCTTTATGCAACGTTGGGGCAGGAAAAAACAGAGAAATTTTTGAAAGGTCTCAAAGACAACGATGTTGTAATTGTAGACGGCAATTCGGTTGTGCGGGATATGGTCGTGGAAGGAGAACTGCCTATAGGGTTCACCGATACCGATGATGTCAACGTGGCAATTCAGGCCGGAAAACCGGTAAAGATGCTTTATCCGGATAGAGATGGACTGGGGACATTGCTCATACCAAATACAGTGGCCATGATCAAGGATAGTCCTCATCCTGAGGAGGGGA
>JAYEOK010000075.1:0-4381 GCA_034722915.1 Thermodesulfobacteriota bacterium
TTAGTGCCTTACTCCTTAATTCCTGTCATAAAAAACAAGAAAACGAAAAAGGCTTTAAAGTTAGGAGGTTGAATATACAACCAAGGCACTTATGCCGGCTTACCGTTCATCACCGGTATTAGTACCTTACAGAATATTTTCTTGTTTT
This sequence comes from Thermodesulfobacteriota bacterium, assembly GCA_034722915.1. Classification (GTDB taxonomy): domain Bacteria; phylum Desulfobacterota; class Desulfobulbia; order Desulfobulbales; family Desulfocapsaceae; genus Desulfocapsa. The sequence continues at coordinate 149 of JAYEOK010000075.1, forward strand.
TTTCAAAGAAAATATTCTGATAAGGTACTTATATCCCTCAAGGGGGTACTGAAATGAGTGCCGGCCTCACTTACCGTTTACCGGTGTTAGGTATTTGATGGATTTAACAATAGTGTATAAAAATTTGTATCGTTTGGAAAGGTATTCTATGCGGACTCGAAATTTTTTTAACCCAATTGATGAACTGCCAAGCCGGGATAAATACCTTGGCTGTAGGGGTAACTCATTGATTACAAGTCAACTTTTCAGCTTTTTCGTGGTCTACGTGTGCCTGTTTTTTACAGCTTTTCAGGAGTAAGCTACTAACACCGGTGATGAACGGTAAGCCGGCATAAGTACCTTCACCAAATTCTTTTCAGAAAAACACGAGATAAGCACCCTGAAAAAACAGGGTACTCTTTTCAGTACCCCCTCGGAGTCTATCGCTTACCTGAGGGGTATAAACTCCGACTTCGAAAGAATTTATAAGGTACTAACACCGGTAAACGGTAAGTGAGGCCGGCATAAGTGCCTTGTTGGTATATCCAACTTGCTAACGTTAAAAGAACTTTTCATTTTCTTGATTTTTATTACAGCTTTTCAGGAGTAAGGCACTAAAATGTATCTTTGGCCTGAATTACTGTACATTCCACTTTCCCCTTATGGAGGAGAATTTGAACGGTATCATTCTTTTTTACTTGTCTGCTGTCTCGAAGTAATGTCGTTTTGCCTGTTTTCTGATCAATTTTACTGGCAATGGAATAGCCCCGGGCCATTGTTGCCAGAGGACTTACGGCATCGAGTAAAGTTGCCTGACGTCCAAGTGCTACCTCCTTGTCATTCAGGATTTTCTTCAACAGGTAAAAGAATTTTTCTTTGGCAAAATGGAATCGCTGGTTCTGCATATGGACTTTAGCCACAGGAGAGTTGTTTTGTAACTTGGAATACATCTCATCGCAGCGTAATTGAGCACGGCCAATTTTTTTCTCCATCACAGTGAATAATTTAAGCGATGCATGATCAAGGCGAAGTGAGGCGTTGGTGAACAGAAAATTCAAATCACCAAGCAACCTTCGACTCTGATCTACACGGTACTGATAGCCATCGAGTGTATTATACATTTTACTGGTGAGTGAGATCTGTAACCCTGCAAGTTTTTGTCTGATTTCCGTGCCATCAGGAATAAGCATTTCTGCAGCAGCCGTGGGTGTTGGAGCCCGGAGATCTGCACAGAAATCACTGATACTGAAATCAATTTCATGGCCTACGGCAGAGACAACAGGAATTTTTGATTTTGCTATAGCTCTTGCTGAAATTTCCTCATTAAAGGCCCAGAGGTCCTCAAGGGAACCGCCTCCACGGCAGAGAACAATAATGTCGGTTTGTGGCAGCTTTTTGTTTACAGTACTGAGTGCCTGTGCAATTTCTGTCGCAGCTTCGTCCCCCTGAACACGTACAGGAAATACCTTTATATCTACCGGGAAGTTTCTTTTTCTCCATATGTTCAGGAAATCATGTACAGCGGCACCACTTGGGGAGGTCAAAAGAACAATCTCTTTTGGAAAGGCTGGTAATTTTTGTTTGTTTTCTTTATCAAACAATCCTTCAGCGGCCAGTTGTTTCTTGAGCTTTTCAAAGCGTTGCTGCAAAAGTCCGCTGCCTTGAAAATCAATGGTATCAACGATGATCTGATAATCTCCACGAGGTTCGTAGATTGAAATGCGACCATGACAAATGACCTGCTGTCCATTTTCCATGTCCTCTGCAAGATAACGTGCCTGCCCTTTAAACAGCACAGCTTTCAATTGGGCACCATCATCTTTCAGGGTGAAGTAAGAATGGCCTGAGAACGGTCGTTTAAGGTTTGAAATCTCACCCTGCACTTGAATGAAACGAAATTTCCCTTCAACCAGATTTTTGAGTTCTCTGGTAAGGGTTGTAACAGAATAGACAACAGAAGTTTCACGAAAATCCATTTCAAAAATCCTATTGAAGGGAATGCAGCAACGAAGAAGATGAAGAGTTTTTACAAATCTATCACCTTTGATAATAGACATGGGTATCAGGATAGGGTAAATTAAAGAGTTTATATCATATTTCAAGTATAAATCCAGATACCTTTTGTTGGATATTGGTATAGGGTTTCACCATAAAGGTAAAGAAAAAAAGCAGGGAGATCAGGATGAGTGAGCAGAGTGCATTTAATCAGAACCAAGTGGCGCAGGAAGCCTATGTTGAACCAAGCGGAGTGTTGGATCAGCTTAATCTTCCACCTGCTGCAGTCAGCTTTATCAGAAAGAATAAAAGACTTTTACAGATTACTGCAGTGGTCGTGGTAACCGTGGTTGTCGCTGGTTCTCTCTATAAAAGTTACCGTACAAAACGTCTTGAAAATGCTGCAAGCAGTCTTTCCATATCCATGGATGCAGAAGGGGATACGAAGATCAAGGCCTTGGAGCATGTTGCTGCTGATTTTTCAGGTACTCCTTCAGCTTTATGGGCATCTACTGAGCTGGGCCATGTTGCCATGCAGGAGAAGGACTACAAGAAAGCAGGGGAGTATTACCTGCAGGTGCGTGATCAGATTTCCGATTCAAATCCAATGTATGGCCTTCTGACTTTTGCTATTGCCCAGGCAGACGAGGCTGGAAAAAGCTACGATGCTGCAACGACTGCATACTCTGCTCTTAAGGAAATAAACGGCTATAAAGATGAAGGCTTTCTGGGCATGGCGCGTGTGCTTGAAGCTCAGGGAAATAATGAAAAAGCCCTTGCTGTTTATGAAGAATACCTTGGCAGTTTTTTAGGTGAAGAACAGAACGAGCGCACCACCAGAATGATCAAAGAAAAAATTACAAGGCTTCGCGTTCAGGAATGAAGGTCGTTACCAGTCCAACTGAAATACAGGCTCTTGCTCATGGCTATCGCACAAATGGGTTGACGATCGGATTGGTTCCAACAATGGGCTGGTTCCATGACGGCCATCTTTCACTTATGCGTAAGGCCACGACTGTAGCGGATAAAGTGATCGTCACTCTTTTTATCAATCCTATGCAATTTGGGCCTTCTGAAGACCTTGATAACTATCCCTATGATCTTGACCGGGATTGCAGGCTTGCAGAAAAAGCTGGCGTTGATCTTCTTTATGCCCCTGAAAAAGATGCGATGTATCCTGAGGAGTTTGCAACAACTGTTCATGTTGAAGGCTTAACATATGGTTTATGCGGAGGGAGCAGACCCGGTCATTTTGACGGGGTCACAACTGTTGTTGCCAAACTTTTCAATCAGACTCTGCCCCATCTTGCTGTTTTTGGCGAAAAAGATTTTCAACAACTGGCTGTGATCCGGCAAATGGTATCAGATCTTGACTTTCCTGTTGAAATTATTGCTCATCCCATTGTGCGTGAAAAAAGTGGTCTGGCCATGAGCTCGCGCAACACCTATTTGAAAGATGACGAGATGGCAGCAGCTCTTTCCCTGTCAAAAGGGATCGCATTGGCAAAAGACCTTGCGAAGGGCGACCGGAATGTCACGCTTAAACAGCTAAAAGATGAAGTGTGCCGGAATATTATACGTCACCGGGAATGTGAGATAGACTATGTCGAAATTGTTGACAAAACCTCTTTGCGTTCCTGCACTCTCCTGACGGCGGACAGTGTTCTTCTTCTGGCAGTAAAAATAAACAAACGTATTCGTTTAATAGATAATTCATTAATATTATAAGGGGCGTTGATATGGAGCGTCAGATGCTCAGGGCCAAGCTGCACAGGGCCACCATTACTGAGGCGGATCTTAATTATGAAGGAAGCCTTACCATTGATAAGGATTTACTCGATGCTGTCGGGATCATTCCATTTGAGCGTGTAAAGGTATACAACATCAATAATGGAGAACGATTCGACACTTACGCTATTGAAGGTGAGGCCGGATCGGGAGTGATTGGGCTCAATGGTGCAGCAGCAAGAAAAGGTATGGTCGGAGATCTGATCATTATCGTCACATTTGGTTTTTATTCTTCGGAAGATCTGGAAAGCTATCATCCTCAAATCGCCCTTCTTGATGAGAAGAACAGAATAAAAGAAATGCTGACAAAATGATGGGTTTGATAAAAAAAGGCCGATGGAAGAGAACATCTTCCATCGGCCTTTTTTTAGTACCTTATAAATTGTTTTCTTGTTTTTTTTGATTAAAATAATTTGGTTAAGGTACTTATACCCCTCAAGGGGGTACTGAAATGAGTGCCGGCCTCACTTA
>JAYEOK010000076.1:0-4366 GCA_034722915.1 Thermodesulfobacteriota bacterium
TGCGGTTCGACATTCCTCGGAGTCTGCGCTTACCTGTTCGATATTCGATATTCGTCCTTTAATGTTCGGTATTCATTTTTTAAGCTTCGTAAAAAATGAAAATTCCTATGCTATCAAGTTATTTATTGTACGTTCCTTACTTGTCACCTCAATCTGCGATTAACACTCGATATCCAGATCCTTAAGCTTCTTCCAGAGAACCTTTCTGCTAATACCAAGTTTGTCAGCAGCTACAATCTTTTTCCCGCCTGTTTCATCAAGAGCTTTTAGAATTCTTTGCCTCTCGTAACATTTAACCCCCTCCTCCAAAGACATGTCAATATCAATACAGGGAAGATCTTCGGCTGTTTTTCTAAATTCCGAAGGCAGGTGAATAACATGTATATGGCTGTTGGTAGAGAGAAGAACAGCCCTCTCTATGGCGTTCTTGAGTTCCCTTACATTCCCCGGATAGTCGTAGGCAAGAAGACATTTATATGCGTCAGGGGAGATATCCAGCCCCTCTTTGCCGTACTTGGTCGAATGGATTTTAAGAAAATGCTCAGTGAGAGCGGTTATATCTTCGACCCTTTCACGTAATGGCGGTATATGGATGGGAACGACATTGATTCTGTAAAACAGATCCTCTCTGAAAGTGCGTTCCTGAATGGCCTTTTTCAAATCCTTGGCTGTGGCAAAAATTGTTCGTACGTCTACTTGAATACTCGTATTACTTCCAAGCCTGGTGATTTCATGTTCCTCAAGAACTCTGAGAAGTTTTGCCTGCAGAGTGATGGGTAACTCTCCAATTTCATCAAAAAAAATAGTTCCTTCATCCGCCACTTCGAACTTACCTTTTTTCGACTGGACAGCACCGGTAAATGCTCCTTTCTCATAGCCAAAGAATTCTGATTCAAGCAGATCTTCCGGGATGGCAGCACAATTTATTTTGAGATAGGTCTTATCTTTTCGCTGGCTCAAATTGTGAAGAGCACTGGCCACAAGTTCCTTACCGGTACCACTTTTTCCCTGGATACATACCGGGACATCGGTTGGGGCGATGGTGGCCAGGCGATCAAAAACAGCCTTAATTGCGGAGCTCTCTCCAATAAAGTGATCGGACTGGCTTTTTTCTCTGACTGTCTCCCTGAGTTGATCGTTTTCAAGCTGGAGTTCCCGGTAGCTGAAATATCTGGCAACCACAATGAGAAGAGCATCATTACTGAAGGGTTTGCTCAGATAGTCAAAGGCTCCTTTCTTGATAGCAGACACGGCAGTGTCTATCTCTGGAAAACCGGTAATGATAATAACGCCGGTGTCAGGGCATATTTTCATGGCTTCCGTGAGTATTTCCATGCCGTTCAGCCCTGGAAGCCTTAAGTCTGTTATAATCAGGTCAAAACTGTACGCCCGTATCGCCTGCAATCCTTCCATGCCGTCCTCGCAGGCCGTAACCTCATAGCCGGATCCGGTGAGAAAATGGCTGACCCCAACTCGCATTGAAAGTTCATCTTCTATGATTAGAATAGTTCGTTTCATCTCTTTTCAGGCTCGCTGAGAGGAAGGTGTATGATAAATTTTGTTCCTCGACCTTCTTCTGATTTAACTTTGATCCCTCCTCCATGTTGTTCAATTATGGATTTACAGACGGCCAGACCAAGTCCTGTCCCCTCACCAGGATCCTTTGTGGTGAAAAAGGGATCAAAGATTCTCGGCAGAACCTGTGAATCTATCCCGGTACCGGTATCAGTTATCGCCAGGAAACACATATCTTCCTCTTTGGTGACGGCCAAAAAAAGTTCTCCCCCTTCAGCCATGGCATGGATCGCATTAATGATAATATTGAGAAAGACCTGCCCGATTTTGGCTGGATCCACAGGAATTAACGGCATGCCGGAGCAGGACTCCCTGTGGACTTTGATCTTCTGTTTTATTAACAAAGTGTCCACTAGTTTAAGGCATTCATCAAGGATCGTGCAGATGGAAGACGGCACGATGACGATGGGTGTCTTTCGTGCAAAGTCAAGCAGCCCTTGAACCGTATTTTGTATCTTAAGAAGTCCTGACTTGATCACCTCAATATGGGTCTTCCTGGCCTTTTCATCAATATCTCCTTTGCTGAGATTGTTAAAACAGAGGATCACTCCACCAAGGGGGTTATTTATCTCATGGGCCACCCCGGCAGCCAGGTTGCCCACTGTGACCATTTTGTCTGTCTGGCACATGAGTTCCATGGTTTTGACTTTTTCCCTGTCTGCCTTTCGAAGCTTGTCGATCATCCATGAGAAACTTGCCTGCAGCCTGCCAATTTCATCATTTCGGTAATCAGGAATATGGTAATGGACACCCAGGTCACCCTTTTCAGTTATCAGGTCCATGGTCTTGGCCAGATTGATCAAAGGAGTTGCAAAGGCCCTGCCGCCGATACCAATAACAACGAGTGCCCCCAAGAGCATCAAGGATACCATGGAGAGTATTTCGTTTCTCAATGCATGAACTCCCTCATTTACCTCCTCCAGGGAAAACCCTATCCGGCACACCCCCCAACTCTTGGTACTTATTTTCAGAGGTGCTGCCACATCAATTATCTCAATTCCATGAAAGTTTTTTAAACGCTGCACCGTTATTTCCACAGCCCGCAAAGACTCTGCTGTGACTGGATCAGCATATATTTTACCATACTCTCTGATATCACTATGCGAGAGCACCTTGCCGTGCGGGTCAAGAACAACCAGATAGAGGATTCGTTTTTCCTTGCTGATAATGTCTGACACATAATAATCAAGATAATCCGTCAGTCCCACATTATCGACAAGGCCCAGCTCCTTGTATACCAGAGCATTGGTAAAAATGACTCCTGAGATTTCTGCAATCATTTTTGCCTGATGAATGGTATCCTCGGTATAAAGTTTTTTTTCACGATTGATAATCAGATAGCCAAAGATACCTGCAAAGAGTGAGATGAAGAGCGATGCGATGATAATAAACTTGCCTTGAACGCCCAGGAAAAGTTTCATTCCCCCCCTCCATAGACGCCCTGTTCTTCCAGATAGAGAATCATTTGTCTGACTGGGTCGTAATGAGAATCAACCACCTTAGAAAAACCAAACCGTATATTGACATCCCAGGTATCCATCATGGATTTGTGCTCGGGCTTATCATAATCGAGGCTGAGAAGTCTCTCTTCCAGAGATTGAATAAGCTTTGGATCCAGGTCCGGTCGAACGACAAGTAAAAATCCAGGCAGGGGCTCGGTCTGACCAATAATTTTTATTCCCTTTCCCTGGTACTTCCTGGCAACGGAGTTAAGAACCACGCCAGCGTCAAAATTTCCTCTAAGAACCTCTCTTGCCACCGAATCGTGATATCTGAGATTTTGGTATGTGGTAAAATCTTCAAGGTGTATATTCTTTCTGGCATACAGGTGATACAAGGGGGCAAGATTGCCCGATGTGGAGTGCCTGCAGGCAAAGGCGAAACGTTTCCCCTTGATATCCTGGAGTTCACGGATAGCACTATTTTCTTCTCTTGCAATAAAAATTCCCTGGTAAACCAACTTTTTATCAGCGTTCAGGGTAGCCAACAAGGGCAGGCAACAGGAAGTTTTTTTGACTTCGATATAGGTCACGCCGCCAAGGAGGGCAACATCAATATCACCATCACAAAGAAGCTTGGTGATACTGATGTAATCCTGGGTGATTTTCAGTTCAAAATCATAGGGAGTTGTTTCGTTCAGGAAATCCACAAACGGCTGGTAATGCTTATACATAACAAGGGGATGGTAGAGCGTGATAACCCCGAGGCGAATGACCTGCGGCGCCGGTTCCTTTTCCAGGGGAACGGCTTTCAGCTCGGAGAACACTACAACCTGAATGAGACAGGAAAGTAGAACGATAATGGCACAATGGCGAAGCATGGGGTGCAAATCCTCCCTGAAGATATGACAGCAGACTGTGAGCTTTTCCATTTATCCAGTCATTAAAACAGTTCTACCGGAAAATTACGATGGATCTGTGGCCTCATCCAGGCGGAAAACTCGTTTCAGAGGACAGCTTTCCACCTATTCAGCAGTATGGACTTTTCCCCAGATAACGTCAAGGGCCGCTGTAAGGGTTGGAAACATATGGTCCTCACCGATCTGCTCAACCAGACCGACGGATTGCAGCATATCAAGCAGCCGTACCTTTGTTCCGCTGAAGTATACATCATAACCGGCAGCATGAAGACGATCCACCAGCAATAACCGGCCGCATCTTTCGGTAAAAGAAAACAGCAATACTTAAAAATACCCCCAACAGTATACCCTTATCAAGATGGGGTGCAAAGGCCAAGGGTGGCAAGGAACGTATTTAGTGCCTGAACGAAAACCATTGATGGCCAAAAATAA
>JAYEOK010000077.1:0-16615 GCA_034722915.1 Thermodesulfobacteriota bacterium
CTCTTCTGCGCCGATGGTACTGCATGGGCAACTATGTGGGAGAGTAGGTCACCGCCGATTTTCTTTATACTCTTTTATTAGAGACGAAAAAGCCCCAATCAGATCACTTCTGATTGGGGCTTTTTTTTGTCTAACCCCGGTGATGAACGGGAAAGCCGGGACTCAGTTTAGTACCCCCTTGTGGGGTGTAAGTACCTTGGTGGTATTTGCAATTGACTAACATTAAAAATACGTTCCATTTTCTTGTTTTTTTCACCCCTCAAGGGGGTACTGAAAAGAGTGACAGGAATTAGGGAGTAAGGTACTAAAAGGATCAGATGACGACTGCTCCGGTTGTGAAGAATCTTACATTTGCTATGCTTGACTTCCCCTGTTGACTATTATGCACCTTTCTGCATGCAAATTTTCAGTCACCAACTCCGCAATGGCCTTGTGCTTGAAAATTGTTGCATTGCAAGACCTTAAGTTGACCATGCTGAAAACCCTTGACTTTCCATACACTGTTATGTAATTATCATGATAATATTTCCCACTTAATATTATAATGCGCTTGAGTTGAACACAATAATCGACAGATTTTGGGTATAAATTTAGCTAAGGGCCTATTCGTTTTAGGGCAAGTGACCTCAAGACTATCTGTTACACCGCAGATCGATGTAAGAACTTATCGCCCTTCGGGCGGGTTTTAAGAAGATAATGTTGAATATCGAACAAAGAATATCGAATATCGATCGGAATAAAAGACGAAAGATCAAGGGCCTTTCCCCTTCTGCGGTTCGACATTCCTCGGAGTCTGCGCTTACCTGTTCGATATTCGTCCTTTGATGTTCGGTATTCATTTTTTAAGCTTCGTAAAAAATGAAAATTCCTATGCTATCAAGTTAATGTTTCGTGATTAGTTGTTCTAAGTGGCTAGCCCATTTGACGGATAAATATGTTGCCGTAAATGACCACGACTCTAAACAGGTTCATGAAACCTGCGGTGTCCTTTAATTGACATCCTCTGCGATTTTGACTGAATGTAATTACTTATCACCCACCTATAATTTATTATTTGTTTTAGAATTCAAAAAAAATCTAGTAAGACTCAAAAAAAATGTTAAGATACTGAATACCTTAAACACTTCATCTATCCAAAAGCTTTAATTACAAAAGGAGATACAAATGTTGAAAAAAACCATAGCTGTTTCATTTGTTGCACTATGTATCGGAACTCCCGCAATGGGGATTGAATTCCCCCAGGATGCCTCTCCATCCTTCTCCAAGGCGGCAACCGCATACTCTTCGCAACATTTTAATAGAATACTACAGGCCTATGAGCTTCAGCTGGATACAAATAAAGCAGCTCAACTGCCAACCAGCTACGCAAAATTCAAAGAAGGTAACGCCTTTTTCAATGCTACATCTATAGCTTACTCTCCTAAGCAGTATCATGCCATTTTGACAGCATATGGACTTCAACTTACCTTGGAAGATGCTCAACAAATTCTGAAAACCTCATCCTACGCAAAAGTCACCGCTGATACGATAAATTTTTCAAATACCGCTATTGCCTATGGTGGCCCCGAGTGGAACAATATCATGAGCGCATACAGTTTCCCTCCAACGCAGCAAGTCACAAGCATGCCGGGTGATGACGATCGTGATGGTGTAACAAACGATAAAGATGACTGCCCGGACACTCCTTACAAAGCAGTCGTTGATGACAGGGGATGTTGGGCATTTGCACACCCATTGTACTTTGATTTTGATAGTGCAGTCGTAAAGAAAGAATTCGCTGCTGAGCTTGACAAACTAAAAGAGGTATTTGACGCTGAGCCCGAGCTAAAAGTTAGAGTTGATGGACATACAGATAGCAAAGGGTCGGAAGCTTACAACCAAAATCTGTCTGAAAGACGTGCGCAGGCCGTTGTCCAATATCTCACAGACAAGCAAGGCATTGCAGCGGAAAAAATGACGGCAGTCGGTCATGGAGAAATCAAACCCGGTTATACTAACGACACAGCTGAAGGAAGAGCGAAAAACAGGAGGGTAGAGTTTACACCTGTTAAATAACCGTTCTAAACAATAGGTATTAATCAAGGGGAACAAGTGGCTCACAGATAGAGTCTGCTTTTTCCCCTTGTTTTTTTCATGTTCAAAATCTCCAAACAGATTATATCTGCCTGGGGATTTTTCTTGTTTTACTCAATTACAATCTTGACAAGCTCGTCAAAACTAAATTTTTCAATGGCTAAGTAAAAACTCTTCATATGCGAGGTGCGTATATGAAGAATTCTTACCACGCCATCAATCTTTTACATTACACAAAAGGTTTGCAATGTCTGACAACTCACCACTGTATCTTGTTATCCTGGCTGCCGGAAAAGGCACCAGAATGAAATCAAATAAGGCAAAAGTCTTGCATGAAGTCTTTTATGCTCCCATGGTTCACCATGTGCTCCGTGCCATTTCGCCCTTGCAGCCTGCAAAATCCATTGTGGTAGTCGGTCATCAAAGAGAAGCCGTAGAAAAGAGCCTGTCTGATTTTTCTGTTCATTTTATTCTCCAGGAGGAACAGCTGGGAACAGGTCATGCTGTACTCTGCGCAGAGCCTGCCATTGACCAGATGAGTGGCTGTGTAATGATTCTTTGCGGAGATACACCTCTAATCCGTCCTGAAACTCTTCAGGAGATGGTAGACCAGCATAAATCACATAAATCCACTCTCACCGTAATGACCACAATCCTGGAAAACCCCACACATTATGGTCGAATCATTAGCAGTAAAAAAAGTACTGTGCTTTCCATTGTTGAAGAAAAAGATGCCGATCCTGAACAGAAAAAAATCAAGGAAATTAATGCTGGAATTTATTGCATTGATACTCAATTTCTTTTTGCCCATCTTAAAAATATAGGCACCAATAACAGCCAGGGGGAAGTATATCTTACCGACATTGTAACCCAGGCAGTAAAAGAAAATCTCAGTGTTCACAAATTCATCAATCCTGCTTCTCAGGATGTCCTTGGTGTTAATTCCCGCCTGGAACTCTCTGAAGCTCACCACGAGTTACAGCTGCGAAGAAACCGTGATCTTATGGCCAGTGGTATCACATTGATAACGCCTGAAACTATTCAGGTCTCTCCACAATCATCCGTTGACAAGGATGTCACCCTTCATCCAGGGGTTGAAATTTCCGGATCATCTACTATTGCATCCGGATCTGACATACAGGCCGGCGCTCTTCTCCACAATGTTTCGCTTGGTACTCATTGCAGCATCGGCGCCTACAGTTGCCTGAATAATTGTGACCTTCCAGCGGATAGTGTTACGCCCCCTCACAGTCACTCCTGCTGATCAGCTAAAAGCCCGCGTGTCATGCTCTCTGTTAATGAACAAACCTTCACATTTCATCCAGGAATGACAATTGGTGATGTGGCTTTTATTAATAAGCCGACTGCAGACCTCTTTATACTGAACGGTTTTCCAGTTTCCGCTGACACGAAAGTACAGGATGGTGACACCTGTACTCTTATTCAAAAAGGTGTACGCCCATCATCTGCTGAAATCAACACATTGCTCGCAGCACGACATACGCCAGGTATTCAAATAAAAATTAAACATGCCACGATTGCGATACTTGGACTTGGCGGGCTTGGATCTGCTGTTGCAGGAGCGATGGCCAAAATCGGTATTGGCAAGATGCTTCTATCCGATTATGATGTCATCGAGCCAAGCAACCTGAATCGACAGCATTATTTTATCGACCAGATCGGGATGCTGAAGACTGATGCATTGAAAGACAATATTCTTCGCATGAACCCTTCGCTTTCCCTGGAACTCGTCAAGGAACGACTGACAGAATCCATGTTACCTGGTCTCTTTAGTGATGTTGATGTTCTCATAGAATGCTTTGATGATCCAGCCATGAAGGCCGCAACACTCCGTTCTGTGCTTACCGAAATGAAAAATGTTGCCTACATAGGTTCTTCCGGTATAGCTGGCTTTGGAAATAACAATAAGATACTTACCAGGATGGAGCGGCCGGGTATCTATATTGTTGGTGATGAGACATCAGAAGCCCGTCCCGGCATGGGACTGATGGCTCCCCGGGTTGGCATTGCCGCTCACCATCAAGCCAATCAGGCACTTCGAATCATTCTGGGGGCTGATAAGAGTCGACAATAAAAAACCTGACTCCTATCAATATTAAAATTAGCAGAATTCATCAAATAGAATGAATATTATACTTAACGGCAACAACAAATCACTTCAAAAACCATCATCGATTTTGGACTTGCTGAAAAGTCTTGAGCTGATGCCTGAAACTGTTGTTGTTGAATTAAATACTACTATTATCCAACCGAATTCATACGATGCAACACAGTTTGCAGAGGGTGACCGTGTGGAAATAATACGATTTGTTGGAGGCGGTTGACATGCTGTGCATTGCAGGGACAGAATTCAGATCCCGACTTTTTCTTGGAACAGGAAAGTTTTCCTCATCCACTGTCATGGCTAAAGCCATAGAAGCATCTGATTGCCAGATGATTACCGTGGCTCTTCGTCGGGTAGATCTTGAAAATCCCGATGATGACATCATGAAAGCTTTGAGTCAACGGGAATATACTTTTCTGCCAAACACTTCCGGGGCAAGAAACGCAGATGAGGCCATACGCCTTGCACATATAGCCAGAGCAGCATCCGGTTCATCCTGGCTCAAACTCGAAGTTACCCCAGACCCAAGAACCCTCTTGCCTGACCCGGTTGAGACATTGTTTGCTACAGAAAAGCTTGTAAAAGATGGCTTCATTGTGCTTCCCTACATGAACGCTGATCCAATTCTTGCACTCAAACTTCAGGATGCCGGAGCTGCTGCAGTTATGCCACTTGGTTCGCCCATTGGCACAAACCAGGGGGTGCTTACCGATTTTCAGGTAGCAATCATTATTGAACAGGCACGTGTCCCTGTTGTTGTGGATGCTGGAATAGGCGCGCCCTCCCATGCAGCGTATGCCATGGAGATGGGCGCTGATGCCGTACTCGTCAACACAGCAATTTCTGTTGCCGGTGACCCTGTAGCCATGGCCGCCGCATTTGCCAAAGCTGTTGAAGCCGGCAGGACTGCATACATTGCCGGCATGGGACAAAAAAGCAAACATGCCAGTGCCTCTTCTCCAGAATCAGGACAACTTTCCTCTGACCTTGGTTTTTTAGCCTGATATGTTTCAATCACCCGACTTCAAACAACTAAGCGCCCAGATAAGATGCGCCACATCCGAAAGTGTTGAGCAGGCATTATCTGCCACACGACTCCGTCTACATGATCTTGCCGCCCTGCTTTCCCCGGCAGCTACACCCTACCTGCAACAGATGGCTGTGCGTTCCTCTGAAATCACCATCACCCGTTTTGGCAAAACAACTCAACTCTACGCCCCGATCTACCTTTCCAATTACTGCACCAATCGTTGTGTGTATTGCGGATTTTCAGCGGATAATCGTATCAAACGGAAATGCTTGACACTTGATGAAGCCGAAAAAGAAGCCATGATCCTCCATGATCGTGGCTTTCAACATATTTTACTGGTCTCCGGAGAAGCTGTAAATGCTGTGGGCATTGAATATATGGAAGCAATTGCACTTCGATTACGTGACAAATTCGCTGCCGTCTCCATTGAAATCCAACCCATGTCCACAGAACACTATCATCGCTTGTTTCTTGCTGGTATTACTGCTGTTGCAGTGTATCAAGAGACTTATAATCGAGATATTTACAAAACTGTTCACCTTTCAGGCAAAAAGAGTGACTATGATTATCGCCTGGAGACACCAGCACGAGTAGCTCGTGCCGGAATGCGCGAAGTTGGTATTGGTGCCTTACTCGGGCTTGCCGACTGGCGTGCCGAAGGTCTGGCAATTGGCCACCATCTTGATTGGTTGCGCAAGCAGTTCTGGTCAACTGCATTTACTATTTCCTTTCCGCGTATGCGGCCGGCTACCGGTGAATTTGAACCTCTGGAAATAGTCACAGAAAGCAATCTCAGCCAACTAATCTTTGCCTTGCGTCTTTTTGATCAGGATGTCGGCCTCATTGTATCAACCAGGGAAGAAGCACGCTATCGTGACGGAATGTTGGGACTTGGCCCCACACGCTACTCAGCTGGCTCCTGTACTGCCCCCGGCGGGTATGGCAATTCAGATGCAGATGCAGAACAATTCAGTGTGGGCGACCACAGGTCTCTTGAAGAAGTTTGCACAGTCATCAGATCCAAAGGCTTTGATCCAGTCTATAAAGACTGGGATTGTGGATTCCAGACAACTTATTAACGATTTTTTTCTTTCAACTTTCAACTTTCAACTAAATTTGGAGCAACTATGAGTGATTTGAAAAAGATGTACACCACCATTCTTGGGGACAGCTTTCCCATGGACATGACCATCTCCTTTGGTGACCAGACCCTTGTGTATCGAAAACGAACCTGGGGCATTAAAATGGAAGACGGTTCAGTTGATGAACGTGGTATCCGTTATGGTGAAAATCCTGATCAGGAAGCTGCACTTTACGAACTGGTTAATGGCAACCTGTCTTTAGGTGACTGCAAATTTATCGAACCGGGTAATGGCCTTGTTTCTGCCATTCCTGTTGAAGATATGCTGCAGGTTGGAAAACACCCGGGAAAAATCAACCTGACAGATGTTGATAATGGACTCAACATTATCAAATACATGACGGACAAACCAGCCGCCGTGATTCTTAAACACAACAATCCCTGTGGAGCTGCCATTGGTGACAGCCTTGCTGATGCCTACAACAAAGCAAATCGCTGTGACCGTATTGCAGCATTTGGTGGTGCCGTTATCATGAACCGGCCAGTTGACACGGATACTGCAAGAATGATGGCGGAAAATTATCTCGAAGTTGTCTGTGCCCCTGATTTTGAAGAAGGCTGCCTGGAAATCCTTTCAGCACGGAAAAATTTGCGGGTGATCAGAATGAACAACATTGATCGTCTTGCTGATTTTGAAAAATTTCGCTTTGTTGATTTTAAAAGCCTTATTGACGGCGGTATCATTGCCCAGCAATCAGCAGTGAACTCCATTCGTTCCATCAGCGACCTCCAACCAGCCACTGCCACCAGAAAAGGCATAGATTACAAATGCGACCGAGAGCCTACCCAGCGTGAAATCGATGACATGCTCTTTGGCTGGGCAGTTGAACATGGCGTCACTTCAAACTCAATTCTTTATATTAAAGATGGCTGCACAGTTGGCATCGGAACAGGTGAGCAGGATCGTGTGGGTGTTGCTGAAATTGCAGTCCATAAAGCCTATATTAAATATGCGGATATTCTCTGCTTTGATGCCCATAAAATTCCATACGCTGACCTTTGTCTCGAAATCTCACAGGGTAAACGCGACAAGGCTGAACAAGACGCAATTGATGCCAAAGTTCAGGAAGATCGAGCTAACCTGCCCGGTTCTGTCATGATATCAGATGCTTTTTTCCCATTCAGAGATGGTGCAGACGTAGGAATAGACCAAGGCGTTACTGCTATTCTTCAGGCTGGCGGATCCATGCGTGACTCTGATACCATTGAGGCATGTAATGAAGCAGATCCCAAGGTGGCTATGCTGTTCACCGGACAACGTTCATTTAAACACTGATTCGAGCTCCAGAAGATTGATAAACTCGTAAAAAGGTCAATTTTAAGATGGCTAAGTAAAAAGCTTCATATGCGAGGCGCGCATTTTTTTATTTAATTTCGGCGTACTAGGGTACGTTGTAATTAAATAAAAAAATGCAGCAACGAAGCAGATGAAGAGTTTTTACGACGCCATCAAGATTGAGCAGGCAGAACTTCTCTCTGCCTGCTCTCCCACAAGAGTTCCGCATTACTGCTTATTCAACACGATTAACAACTCCTGGGCACTCACCAGACGTATACGTTTCAGCAACTTCCCCCGGCAGTTCGTCAAAGCCGTAAGGGTTGCCTCATTCGGATGGCCAATGCCAATGGCCCACCCATTCTCATCCGCACTCTGCACCAGTTTTTTCAGCTGTTCACAAACCTTATCCGGCGAATGCACATTGTCGAGGAAAATATGGCGTCGTGCTGTAGGTACACCCGCAGCACGGGCAGCCGTCAGGCCCTGACTGTCAGCACTGGTGAAGCTATCCACAAAAAACAAACCCTGCTCTTGAAGCAGTTGCATGAATGCATCCATGGCCTCCCGATCTGCTGTGTAGAGTGATCCCATATGATTGTTCACTCCCACTGCATGGGGTACAGCTTCAAGATTACTGGTAAACAATCTTTTTTGCTCTTCTTTGCTCTGCCCGAGAAACATTGCTCCAGGGCCAGGATCCCACTCTTTACCTTTAGGCTCCATGGGTTGATGCAAAAGAATAACCCTTCCCGCCTGAAAGGCCTTCTCTTCTAATTCAGGAGTAAATGGCGCTGCAGCAAGAAAGGAAAAGGTAAGATTCATGGGCAAGGCAAGAAGTTCATTACCAATTTTTTTGTGATAGCCCATGTCATCAATAATGATTGCAACCATAGGCAAACTGGAATCATGGGCCGGTGGAATATCAGACGGCAATTCCGGAAAGCTTGTGTAGGGTTCCTCAAAAGCAATATCTACCGGGCCGCTCTCTCCTTCAGCACCGTGAGCAATGGCTGTTCGAAAAAAAATCACATATCCCGCAGCGCCCATGGAAAAAACCAACAGTCCCAAGAGCACCAAAAAAGAAAATACCCTGACGCTAATAGACCTGCTTTTACTCTTTTTCTTTGGGCGACGCGATACGGTCGTTCGTTTTGTTCTGACTTTCCTGCTCATAACTCACTCGTGACACATCAATAGATCTCTATTTAGGTCTTACTAATACATACTTTGCCAACGCGTGGAGAACAGTAAGAATTGCACCATTATCTCCAACTGAGAACACTTCCAAACCAGCCACAGCTTCTGCTACTATTGACTCTGCCCTGCTTCTGCTTAAAACAAAGCCATCATATTTGTCTATTAAGCCATAAGCCTCAGCAAACCCACTTTCTCGTGCATCTTCATTTTCAAGGAGATAGAGTAATCGCTTTTTATCCTCAAAATCTGCACTGCTTAATGCCAAAATAAGAGGAAGGGTCATCTTCCCTTCCTTAAAATCATTCCCCACAGCCTTGCCGGTTTGTTCCGTGTCACCCTGATAATCCAGAAGATCATCAACAATCTGAAAAGCTGTTCCCAATCCAATACCATACTCAGTAAGGGCTTGCTGCTGGGGTGCGGTTGCACCTCCGGCAAGGGCTCCAATTTCGCAGGTTGCAGCAATGAGTAAGGCTGTTTTTCCTTTAACCGCTAAAAAATACTCCTGTTCTGATAAATTATAATTTTTAGTGTTGCGGAGCTGCAAAAACTCTCCGTCAACCATGGCATTTGTTGCCTGACAAAAAATATCCAGTGCCGGAGTACCGCCATAAGAACCAATCAGAAACATGGATCGGGAATGAAGGAAATCACCACCAAGAATGGCAGCAATTGCACCAAACGATTTATTGACCGAGGGTTTTCCGCGACGCATGTCTGCCCGGTCAATCACATCATCATGAAAAAGAGTGGCACAGTGAAGATATTCAAAAGCGATGGCCAGCTTATATATCCTTTCCTTTTTTTCCTCGGCAAAACCGGCAAGACGTGCAGCTAAAACAACAAGTAGCGGACGCAAGCGTTTTCCACCGTTAAACATGCCATACTCAAGAACTTCAGTCAAAAGAGGATCAATTCCTCTAGTGGTCACCTCTAAATCCGAGCGCATGGCCTGTTCGATCTTTGCCACTTCCGGTGCAATGGCCGCCATCAACTGTTCTTTTTTGGGGGCCTTAGCTGCATCTGCCATTTCTTTATCCTTTACTATTAATCTGTTGCAAAAAATTCTTTCACATCTTCAAGCTTTCTCACCACTGGAGAAGGTGGCAGACTTGTCCGAAATATTCGACCATACCCCTTTGAATAGAGACGAATATCCATAATCCCGATGACACCTCTATCACCGGTTGAACGCATGAGACGCCCAACCCCCTGCCTGAGAGTAAGAATAGCCCGGGGCACCTGAAACTGAAAAAAGGGCTTGCCACCTTTTTCTTCAATGGCTTTCATCCGTGCCTGAATCACAGGGTCAGTCGGCACTTCAAAGGGAAGTTTATCGATAAGTACACAACTTAAAGAATCACCAGAGACATCCACGCCTTCCCAAAAACTGGCAACTGCAAGCAACACAGAACCATTTGTTTCACGAAACTGTTCGAGAAGCGCCTGTCGTGAAGCTGTTCCCTGTACCAGCACAGGATAGGAAAGTCTGCTTTCCAGATAATCAGCCACCATATCCATGGCCTTGAAACTGGTAAACAGGACAAGAGCCCTTCCCTGACTGATTTTTATAAGCTCATAGATCCGATCACAAAGGCTATCAGAATAATTCTCAGCCGTGGCTTCCGGAAAACCCTGCTCCGGTACATATAACAGAGTTCGCCCTTTATAGTCAAAGGGCGATTGCAGACACAATGTTTTACACGTCTCATCTATACCTAAACGATCCCGCATATACTTAAAATCACCACCAGTGGTGAGGGTTGCTGAAGTCATGATACAGGACTGTACAGAGCTGTAGAGACAGCTTTCGAGTTTCTCTGCCACCTTCACCGGAGTTGCAGAAAGACTGACAGTTCTCTCTCTCCTCTCGTACCAGTGGATATAATCCCCTGTGTTCATCTGTTCAGATCCTGCTATTTCCAACAAATTCTGCTGCAATTCACTCGCGCGATCCACAAACAGGTTCCAGATTTCACCGTGGGAGGCTAGTTTCGCACAACGTTCAGCGAGATGACTCAGGCCGCCCGCAAGATCATCAACCGCTTCCTGCCAGTCATCAATTTTGTCAGAAAGAGGTGCCAATGGATACCTGCCTCTTTGTGCAGGAAAAAGTGCAGTAAACATGTCAAGCCGCTGTTTCAATCCTCTGGCATATCCAACAAGGCTGTCAAACCCGGAAGCCGGGAGACCTGTTTCAGCTTGTCGCTCAAGATCCCCGATGAGATCAAGAAGTTGATAATGACTGAAATGTTTACCGAAAAAATTAGTGGCCACATTTTCCAGATGATGAGCCTCATCAAAAACAACCGACTGGTATCTTGGTAAAATCTCACCAAATCCAGCCTGTCGTAAAGCAAGGTCTGAAAAAAAAAGATGATGGTTCACGATCAGCAGGCGAGCAGTCCCGGCCCGGTTTCGCACACGATTTACAAAACAGAGGGCAAATTCTGGACAATCACCGCCCAGACACTGATTTGATTGAGCAGAAATCTTCGGCCAGAGCGGAGAACGATCGGGCAGCCAGGAAAGTTCGGCCCTGTCACCACTTTCTGTTGTTACAAGCCATTGCTCGATTTTGTCCTCATCTCTGTTCTCTACGAGGGAGGTTTGTGGAGTTGACCGATGCTGAAACCAGCGATAATGACAGAGATAATTTTGCCTGCCCTTGATGCAGAGTGCCGGGATATCCATCTCAAAGACTTTTTCAAGCAAAGGAATCTCTTTTTTCAGGATCTGATCCTGAAGATTAATGGTGGCTGTTGAAATCACAACCCGCTGTCCTGACAACAGGGCAGGAACCAGATACGCAAGTGTTTTTCCAATTCCTGTCTCTGCTTCCACCAGAAGGAGTGAGGCACGACCATCAACTCTCTCAGCGCCATCACGCAGAGTATCAGCCACAGCTTCTGCCATTTCCTGTTGGCCGACTCTAGGCTCAAAACCTTTCAATCCTGTAGAAAGTTTTCCATCGGATGCAAAAATCCCTTTCACTCCATTTCCTCCAAAACATCCCTTGCCACTTCACGTACCTGTGGAGATTCATCCTCCAAAGCCCTGCTCACGCATACTCGTGCCTCTGAATTTCCTATTATTCCGAGAACACTGACCGCTTCACCACGAACATGGGGTGGGCCATTATCGAGTACTTGACAAAGAGATGGGATCGCCAGATGAATGTCACCTGCGCAATGAACTTTCAAATCTTCAAAAAGAACAGAAATTCCAAGACGTACATTAAACCGTTCATCATCAAGCAATTCGCCAACCCAATCATAATAGCGGGAGTCCTGTTTGAACATCTCAAAGATATTCTCCACATGGCCCATCTCTAAAAAATCTGCGATCACTTTTTTCAATTCCCTGTCACTTACTTCTTTTTTCACCTGCTCTCCTATTTACCTGGAAAAAAATTTATATTATTGAAAATGAATACGCATTTCTCTTTCCTTTTCCTGCCAGCCCTGTACAATCCACTTATGATATCATTCTGTATTTTTTATTAATGTTCTCCCCCAGTTTAGCCGACAGGGTTCCCATATGGTTGACCTTCCAGCAGTGCCTAAACACAATGAAACGATTCCAACGAGTGACTACCTTGCCCCCGGTGAATCCATTGTACTTGTTGACGACTCACAGGAAATACTTCTCATCTTTGAAAGCCTTCTCACCGACGAAGGGTTTACAGTTTTCACTGCCTCAAATGCTGCAGAACTCTATCGAATTCTCGAACAGGAACATGTTGCTCTCATCCTTTTAGACATAGGCCTTCCTGACCGTGATGGTACCGAAGTTCTCGCAGAGATTGTTCCACGTCATCCAGATCTCAGTATCATTATGCTCACCGGAACAACAGATTTGAAGGTTGCTTTGGGCTGTTTACGACAAGGTGCAGATGATTACCTGGCCAAACCGGTAAAAATTGAAGACTTCATCCTTGCAGTTCGAAAAACTCTGCAAAAAAGAAAACTCACCATTGACAATCGTCGATACCAGAAACAGCTGGAACTCTCAAATTACCGAGCCCAGTTTCTTCATCAGCTCAATCTGAAAATGAACAGTGCCTACCTGAACAGTATTGAGCTTGATACTGTTCTTCAATCCATTCTGGTTGGTATCACAGCAGAAGAAGGATTGGAATTCAACAGGGCATTTCTCCTCCTCTTCAATGATAGCAACACCGAACTGCAGGGAAAAATGGGTATTGGTCCACCTTGCAGAGCTGATGCCGGCAGACTCTGGGATGCGATAAAACAGAAAAATCTGCACCTTGGTGATATACTAAACAATATTAAACCATCCTGCATGGATGATGATGCAGAACTCAATACAATTGTGCAGAGTTTAAAAATAGCGGCAGGAGATCAGGAGCATGTTCTTATACAGGCGTGTACTAATCGCTCAAGTATTCATGTGCAAAACGGCTTGGCTGATAATCAACCTGTGGCAAGCAGCCTTTTAAACAATCTGCAGGAAAATACTTTTATTGTCACTCCCCTCTTCTCACCTAACAAATCCCTTGGAGTAATCATAGCCGACAACTTTGTCACAGCACATCCAATTTCAACAGATGACATCAATTCTCTGGAGATATTCGCAAGCCAGGCCAGCCTTGCCATTGAGCATAGCCACCTCTACCAGACTATGCAGAATAAAATCACAGAACTGGAAAATGTAACACAGGAACTGGAAAAGAATAAAGACCTTCTTGTTGATGCAGAACGTTATTCTGTACTGGGTCACATGTCTGCGCAACTTGTGCATGCCATTCGTAACCCGATCACCTCCATTGGCGGAATTGCCCGGCTTCTGGCTAAAAAAATTACGGACGAAAAAAATCTCAGGTTTCTTGATATGATGATTATGGAATCGTCCAAAATTGAATCAACCCTTGATGATCTTTTCAGTTTTGTAGGTGAAGAAAAACCGGAGAAGACTATTCAGCCGCTCTATCCGCTAATCCGTAAAAGCGTTATGCTCTTCTACGGCTCCATGAAAAAACAATCCATTGTCTACCAGCTGGACCTTCCCTCACCTGATCCAGAGATCTTTATTGATTCCAAGTTAATCCGCCAAATGCTGCTGCACCTGATCAGAAACGGTATCGAAGCCATGCCGACAGGCGGTACATTGTCTCTCTCCTGCAAGGAGGAGAATGAAAAAATCATTATCACAATTGAAGATTCAGGCAGTGGTATTGACAATTCAAATCTAAAACGGGTTGCTGACCCCTTTTTCACCACGAAAACCTATGGAACCGGCATGGGGCTCACTCTGGTGGAAAAAATTATTGCAGAGCATCATGGCGTTTTTTCGCTGAGTTATAGTGATAAAGATGGGATGGTTGCGCGGATAGCCTTACCTAAAATCAGGGAGTAGCGCCCCGCTCCTCCTCTAACCCCGTTCAACCGGAAACAATTCAGTTCACTGGATAAGTGCCTTAGGAACGTACAATAAATAACTTGAACAAATTAATGTATTTTTTTCCGTCTTCTGCGTCTTCTGTGTTGCTCGTTGCTCACGTAACCCGTTATGCTCCCGCCTCGCGCCTTGAATACGAAAAAAACTCCTATTAATTTTTGTTCAAGTTATTTATCTCCCGTTCCTTATCAGAATATGTTCACAAAAAACAGGTAAGCGTAGACTCCGAGAAAATATTCTGTAAGGCACTAATGTGGGTAACTATCCAGCTGCCCCCATTTTTATTATGTCTGAACTGAGGGTTTATCCCCTCTTAAGAAAGAGAGAACTGCCCCCAATACAGAAAAAAATGCTGTTACAGTGAACGTTGCTTTTAAGGCATACATAAAATTTTGTACCTGATCCGGACTGTACTGCCTGAGATCAAGCCCACCGCTCACCTTAGAAAAAATCATACCGAACAGCAAACCAGCCACAGATACACCAAGTAACATTCCAAGATTCCTGGCTGTTGCCAGCATGCCGGAACTTACTCCAGTTTGCCTTGGATCCACGCTTTCAAGAACAGTTGCACTGTTGGGCGACAAAAAAAGTGCCTGCCCGCAACCCAAAACAGCAAGTCGCCAGGCAACACTAAAAGCCGAACTCTCCGCTGAAAGAAAACAGAGAAGCAACAGACCACAGGCTGCAATCGCCAGTCCTGCTGTGGTAAGAAACCTCGCGCCTATACGATCATAAAAAAATCCAGATAGTGGTGAGACAAAAAAAACAGAAATCGGTACTGCCATCATCACAAATCCTATTTGCTTTGCAGAAAACCCCAGAACGTAATCCAGGTAAAAGGGCATGAGAATAAGCACCACGAAGAGCACGGCAAAAGACAGAGCTGCACAAAACATGGCAATGGCATAGGCATGAGACCGAAAAAGAGAAAGAGGAAACAAAGGAACCTGTTGTCTCTGTTCCGTTTTAACTAAAAGTACCAGAAAGCAGAAACAAATCAGCCCTTCACAAACAAGAATTTTAACGGAGGCCCCGGCATGATGGGTGGAAAACAGGACAGCCATCGTTATCATCCCGGTCCAGAGTATCATTCCAGCCCAATCAAATGGCAATGAAGGCATTTCAGGCACGGTTTTTTCTGAAAAAGGTCTCATAAACAGCCAGCCTGCAATACTGGCAAACAGGCTGACAGGTACCGTGACCAGGAATATTGCACGCCATGAATAACTGTGAATGAGAAGCCCTGAAATAACAGGACCTGTCATCAGTCCGATTGAAGTAGAAATACCAACAAGCCCAAGAGCCTTGCCTAACTGGCCAAGTGGGAATACCATTTTAATTATTGCCGGTCCTGTTGCCATCATCATGGCGGCTCCCATGGCCTGCAGGAACCGAAAAGCAATAAGTTGAAAAAGTGTTGCAGAGAGATAACAGACAACTGAACCAATGGAAAAAACGAACATTCCGGAAAGGTAGATAGAACTTAAACCAACCTGATCAGCAACACGGCCCCAAAACAGCAGAGAAGCAGTAATCGTCAGGAGATAAATCAGAACCACCCATTCGGTTTGAGGCAAGCTTGTGCCAAAACTCCGCATGATGGAGGGCAGGGCCACATTGATCATGGAACTGTCCATGGTGGAAAGAAAAACACCCACCGCAACCACAAGAAAAACACTCCAACGATTTTGTTTTGATTGAGAGGACAAAATAAGAACTGAAAATGAAAGGGCTGCAGTTTCCTGTAAAATTGTATAAATGGTGTGCTTACCAATATATATTACGTGATTTGCCTGCACCTCTGCAAGAAAATTTTTCCATTCTCAGTAATGGCAGCAAAGAAAAGCCTAACACCGGTAAACGGTAAGTGAGGCCGGCACTGAGTTCAGTACCCCCTTGAGGGGTATAAGTGCCTTGTTGGTATGTTTAACCTGCTAACTTTAATATAACTTTCCATTTTCTTGTTTTTTATGACAGCTGTTCAGGAGTAAGGCACTAAGCCCGATAAACGGTAAATAAGCCAGCAAGCATTTCAGTATCCTTCGGTGGGGATAAGTAGCTTAGGAACGGAGCGCAAATAACTTGAACATCTCGCATCTTGTCTTCAGGCCATCTTTGGCCGATCATCAATCACAAAGTCCTCAACGTAGCCCGCTACGCCTGCGGCTTTGTTCAATCAGATCGGTCAAACATGACCTAAATCCAAGCGCGATTTTGTTGAACTTAGCGCCCTTTGGGCGGGTTTTAAAAAGAGAATGTCGAATATCGAACAGGTAAGCGCAGACTCCGAGGAATATCGAATATCGATCGGAATAAAAGACGAAAGATCAAGGGCCTTTCCCCTTC
>JAYEOK010000078.1:0-43843 GCA_034722915.1 Thermodesulfobacteriota bacterium
TTAAAATTAATTGATTCACAACTTCACTAAAAAGGTGAATCATGATTTTTGTACAAAGTCTGTTTAAGCCACTATTATCAGCATTTCAATTAATTAAGAAAAATTGCTATGCAGGATTTAGGTTATAAAAAATTCATAGGCTATACTCTCTTTTTACCACATTACGCATTGTAGTCCAAGTCCTGACCAAAACTGCAAGAGAGTGAAGGAGACAAATATTGTTTTGGATGTATGTTCAACTTACTAACTTTAATAGAACTTTTCATCTCCTTGTTTTTTATACCCCTCAAGGGGGTACTAAAAAAAGTGACAGCTTTTCAGGAGTAAGGCTCTAACACCGGTAAACGGTAAGGTAAGCCGGTATAAGTGCCTTGGTGGTATATTCAAGCTCTTAATTTAAAAAACACTTCCCATTTTCTTGTTTTTTATGACAGCTTTTCAGGAGTAAGGCACTAACCCGGTTCAACCGGAAACAATTCAGTTCACTGGATAAGTGCCTTATCAGAATATGTTCAAAAAAAACAGGTAAGCGTAGACTCCGAGAAAATATTCTGTAAGGCACTAAAAATCCATCAAATCCTATAACAAATCATATGCTGCAGGGGAAAAAATCAGTTGTGGCACGATATCAATAGATTAGCGATGTTTTCCTTTCATTCTTCAGCAAATATTGATAAAAGGAAGTGTAAAATGTTTTTCCCACTATGAATTAATCCCTTTACACAAAGGTTATCTGTCATGACTCCAGATAGTCAGAACAATTCCCCTTCCAAGCTTCAAATGTTACAGCAAAACATTATTGCCGCGCTTAGCAGTGACCCGGGGGACTCCACGATACAGTGCCAACACTTGCAGCCTCATTTAACTGAAAATAAATTTGAAGCCTGTAAAATTATTTTGCACACCCTTGTCCAGCTCCACTTTACAGAGGACAATGCCTGTGAGCACTGGGAAGAAATTGTCAGACATAGCAAAAAGTTACAAACCAGCCTTGGCCGTAAAGTTGGCCTTACAACTGCAGCCTGTGATTATTTCAGTACCATCCAGCCACGTCTAAACAACCCTAAACTCATCGAATTTTCCAGGTGGGAAAAAACCCTGAAATCTGCCCATCATGACTTTCTGACTGGTTTATTAAGCCGAGGGGCCTTTCAAAATTTTTTCGAACAGGAAATTTCAAGGGCCAGACGACACCAACACAACACCACCCTGATCTTTTTTGATCTCGACAAATTCAAAGACATCAACGATAGATATGGCCATCTTGCCGGAGACGAGGTACTCAAGCAGGTGGGAAAAATTCTTCGTAACTCAAAAAGAAAAGAAGATGTTGCCTGTCGCTTTGGAGGTGACGAATTCGTTCTTCTTCTACCGGAAACCAATAAGTACATGGGGCTGCTGGTAGGCACAAAAATTCATGGTAAAATTAACAATCTCATTGTCCACTACCAAGGTGAAGCTATCCAGGTCACCTGCAGTGGAGGCCTGGCAACTTTCCCGGTGGACAGTGATCAAGGCCAGCAGTTGCTGGAGTGTGCAGATCGAGCCCTCTATCAGGCCAAAAGTAGCAGGAAACATACTTTCGTCCTGTTTTCTAAAGAGAAAAGAACGTTTACCAGAATCGAATTCGAACGAACAATCAGCATACGTTCCCTGGAAACCCAGAACCACGCCAGGGATAGCAGGTCAAAAAACATCAGTGAAGGTGGGATTCTCATTTCATGTGACAAAAGATATGATATTGGTATACGGCTGAAACTGGACATTTCTCTTGAAGGGGGGGCAATCCTGGCTTTGACAGGTTCTGTAGTGCGGGTGGAACAGATCAAGACGGGCCGTTATGATATCGGCCTCAGCTTTCTTCAGCTCGATTCCGAGTCCACTTCTCTTTCTACTTCCACGGAAGTTATTGCAGATTATATTCTTCAACAACTTGCCAGCTAGGAGGCTATCCGAGAATGCCTATTCTCGGACAAGATCCTCCACATATATTACTGCTTTTGTTTCTTTTTCTTTGATCGCTGATATTTATTCACGGCCCGATTATGATCTCGCAGGTTTGTTGAAAACTGATGGCTGCCATCATTTTTTGAAACAAAATAGAGAAACTTACTTTCTACGGGATGAAAAACTGCCTCCAGAGCATCTTTTCCCGGATTAGAGATGGGGCCTGCCGGCAATCGCTTCAGAGTATAGGTGTTGTAGGGAGAAGGGGTGCGGAGATCTTTACGTGTCAGCCTGCCTGAAAAATTTTCAATACCATATACTACTGTGGGATCAGATTGCAGACGCATTCTTTTTTTCAGACGATTAAAGAAAACACCCGCAATAAGCGGACGTTCTTCCGCCTTCCCCGTCTCTTTCTCCACCATGGAGGCCAGAATAAGGACTTCATATGGAGAGAGGTCAAGAGGACTTTTCGTCTGGATGGTGTCCCACACAGCAAAAAAATGACGCACCTGCATGCGAAGAAGATCAGCCGTTGTCTGTCCCTGCCGTGTCAGATAATAGGTGTCAGGATAGAGATATCCTTCCAAATTTTTTCGTGATTCAAGCCCCAGTTTTTTCAAAAAACCAGGATCTTT
Source organism: Thermodesulfobacteriota bacterium (assembly GCA_034722915.1). GTDB lineage: Bacteria > Desulfobacterota > Desulfobulbia > Desulfobulbales > Desulfocapsaceae > Desulfocapsa. Next base: position 2,586 of record JAYEOK010000078.1, read on the forward strand.
TGCCAGTTGAATAAACTCTTCCGGATCACACCAACCGCCAGCAGCAAATGTCTCGGCAATCTCAGAAATCGTCAACCCTTCCCTGATAGTGACCGCATGCTGGATAGGCTTTGCTGTTGCGAGTTCTGTTAACAGCTTCGAAGGTGTCTGGCCTCGGTGCAGGGCAAACTCACCAGCCTGCAATTTTGCAGCAAGCCCCAGATAACGGGCAAGCACAAGAAACCGCACATCATCACGAACCAGGCCATCACTTGCCAGAATAGTGTTTATTTCTTTTACAGTAGAGCCTTTGGGAACCACCACAGTAACGGTTTCGTCCCTGTTGCCTTCTGCCGCCTGCACGGCAAACTGCACAAGCCAACCGGCAAGACATACGCTTCCAGCAAAAAGAAACAGGATCATCATAAGGATGATCCTGTTTCCAGTAAAAGGACTGCTGGAGGCCTGTTCTTCGTTTTCCACTATCTTTCCATTCGATATCTGAAATTCATTTTTCCTTACTTGTCTGCCTTCTTTTTCCCACCATTATTAAAGGCAATCTCAACCACTTCATCCATATCCTTAACCGGATAAAACTTCATGATTTTACGAATCTCAGGCGGAATTTCCACCAGATCCTTTTCATTCTGGGCCGGAATGATCACCCTGGTAAGATCGGCACGAACAGCAGCCAATGCTTTTTCCTTCAAGCCACCAATGGGCAGAACACGTCCACGGAGAGTGACTTCACCTGTCATGGCCAGTTTCTTTGCCACTGTCTTTCCTGTAATGGCAGAATAGATGGCCGTGGCCATGGTAATACCGGCTGAAGGGCCATCCTTGGGAATCGCTCCTGCAGGAACATGGACATGGATTTCATGCTTGTCAAAATAATTGTCTTCAACACCGAGATCCTCGCAACGACTTCGGCAATAGGTCAGTGCAGCCTGCACTGACTCTTTCATCACATCGCCCAGCTGTCCAGTGAGGGTCATCTTGCCTTTTCCGGGCATGATATTCACTTCAATCTGCAGTATCTCACCACCTACTTCTGTCCAGGCAAGACCTGTAACCAGACCTGGTTGATGCAGTGTCTCGAGTTCTGATTCAGGAATAGTCTTAGGTGGCCCGAGGTAACGATCCAAAGTGTTGCGGGAAATAGAATATGGCCCTTTTCCACCTTCAGCAATCTTTCTTGCCACCTTGCGACAAATTTTACCAATTTCCCGCTCAAGATTTCGTAAACCAGCCTCATGGGTATAATGACTGATAATATACTGAAGCGTTTCATCCGCCAGACGCAGATGCCTGGCCTTGATACCATTTTCCGTGACCTGGCGAGGCAGTAAATATTTACGGGCAATAACAACTTTCTCTTCCTGAGTATAGCCGGAGAGATTTATCAGCTCCATCCTGTCAAGAAGTGGCCCAGGGATAGTATCACTTCTGTTGGCAGTGGTAATAAACATAACCTTGGACAAATCAAAAGGCATGTTCATATAATGATCGGAAAATTCAAAATTCTGTTCCGGATCAAGCACCTCAAGAAGTGCTGAAGAAGGATCTCCCCGATAATCTGAGCCAATTTTATCAATCTCATCCATCATAAAAATAGGATTATTAGACTGAACAGTCTTCAAGCCCTGAAGAATACGACCAGGCATGGCTCCAATATAGGTACGCCGATGTCCACGAATCTCCGCCTCATCACGCATTCCCCCAAGGGAAAGACGATAAAATTTTCGCCCCATGGCCCTTGCAATGGATTGCCCCAGTGAAGTCTTACCAACCCCTGGAGGACCTACAAAGCAGAGAATTGGTCCTTTGGTATCAGGGTTCAGTTTGCGTACTGCTAAGTATTCAAGAATTCGCTCTTTGATCTTATCAAGCCCGTAATGATCATCATCGAGCACCTTTTTTGCAGCTTTTAAATCAAGCTGATCCCTGGTTCCCTTTTTCCAGGGTACATCAAGAATCCAATCAATATAGGTACGAATGATCGTTGCTTCAGAAGAATCGGGGTGCATCATCTCCATACGACTGACCTGTTTTCTGGCCTCTTTACGCACGGATTTCGGCATTTTGGTTTTTTTAAGCTTCCGGAACAGGTCATCAATTTCCTGTCCCCGCTCATCACCATCACCAAGTTCTTTTTGCAGAGCATGCAACTGTTCACGCAGATAATATTCGCGTTGAGACTTGCTCATCTCCTCCTTGGCATCAGACTGGATCTTGGCCTGTACAGTTGAGACCTCAAGCTCCTTGGCAAGCAACTCATTGACAAGTTTCAAACGCTTGATCGGATTGATCTCTTCAAGAATGGACTGAGATTCAGTAATCTTCAGACGCAGGTTGGATCCGACAAGATCGGCCAGGCGCCCGGGATCCTCGATATTATTGATGATCATCATCAAGTCAGCCGAGAGAATACCACGCAAAGACATAATTTTTTCAGTCTGTTCACGCACAGTACGCATCAGGGCTTCAGTGCCTACCGAAGTTTCCTTTACTTCATCTTCAACAAGGGTTTTAATCCTGACCAGATTATAAGGATCCGTCTGCACATACTTTTTCACCTTTGCCTTGGAAACAGCCTGAACAAGAACCTTCAACCTGCCATCAGGGAGTTTCAAAGTCCTCATGACCATGCACACCATACCGATCGTATAAAGATCTTCAGGTCCGGGATTATCCAGGGTTGCGTCTTTCTGGGTGAGGAGCATAAGAAGCTTATCGCCATCCAATGCTGCATTTACAGCATCAACAGAACCGGGACGCCCGACAAAAAGTGGGATGATCATATAGTTAAAAACAACCACATCCCGAACAGCCATCATCGGCAGTTCGTCTGGAATAACCATATTTTCATGGTCTGTAAAATCATCCATACCTATGGATAAAGAATCGTTAAACTCCACAAAAACCTCCTGAAATCAAGAAGAAAACTTTAGTACCTTATACATTCTTTTCGTGTTTTTTACCCATCAGGTAAGCACCCTAAAGAGACAGGGTATAAACTCCGACTCCGAGGGGCTACTGAACTGAGTGAAAAGAATTTAGTGAAGATACTTATACCCCTTGTGGGGTGTTGTATGTATTCGTAAATGGTCACAGAAACGTAAACACTGCCCATATTGAAGTCAAGCCACCAATCTCACCCATCCCCCACTCCTCCATTTTTTCTTGTATATTTTTCTGTTTTCCTCCATACTGTCCAGTTAGTTATCGACACGCTCAAAAGTTATTCGTTTTTCACATCGAGAAAATATTATGCTGACTACAAAATCATTTTTTGATCTGTCCGAATACCCTCATGCCACTCTTTTTAATCACGACAAACCGGTATGGGAGGCACTGAATAGTCTAAAAACATATATGGATGAACACAGCTACCCGGATCTCAACTCTGATCTACTTCAGGATGGTGTGCCGCTGCCGTATTCTATTATTATATATCAGGGACAGATTTTTTCCACTGCCGAACACACAATTAAATACGGCGATACCACCAAAGGCCAACTCAAGGTTAAAATAAATAATCAGGAATTGGAAGGTGCGTCCGTTATAATGGCAGGCGCAATTCTCATCGGCAATAAAATTGATATAGGCAAAAATGCTCTTGTGGAAGGTGGAGCACTGATAAAATCACCAACTATCATCGGGGAATATACGGAAATACGGCAGGGAGCATACATTCGGGGATATTGTCTCACGGGTAAACGATGTGTTGTGGGTCATGCGACTGAAGTAAAACACTCCATTTTTCTCAATGATGCAAAGGCAGGTCATTTTGCCTATCTAGGCGATTCCATCCTCGGTCAGAATGCCAACCTCGGCGCGGGAACAAAATTTGCCAACCTGAAATTCTTAGGTGACAACATATCCATCCGAACCGAAAATGGACTGGTTGATACCGGACGCAGAAAATTCGGTGCCATCCTTGGCGACGGCGCACAGACCGGTTGCAATTCAGTCACAAATCCCGGCACTATTATCGGTAAAAGTGGAATCCTCATGCCCAATACCACTGCTCCTTCCGGTTACCATCACTCGGGAAGCATTATTCGTTGACTTCGGATGCTCCTGTAAACACATCATTTTTCTCCTCTCTCAACTTTTTTTCATGATTTTTGTTTATTTCCTCTTGATTTTGTGCATAATGCCACTATATTCTTTTTGTGCAATGACACACAAACCAGCCGATTTACGGCATCAAAAATATTGTGGAGGAAACAATGAAAATCGCAATCACAGCAACAGGTAACACTCTGGATTCTACAGTAGATCCTCGTTTTGGCAGAGCTGCCTGGTTCCTTATTATAGAAAGTGACACTAACACCTTGCTTGAGGCCATTGACAATACTGCAGGCAAAGAAGCTGCTCATGGAGCTGGAATCAGTGCAGCAGCACAGGTCGCCGACAAAGGAGTAAAGACACTGCTCACCGGAAGAGTGGGGCCAAAAGCCCTGCCTGTACTTGAAAAAGGGGGTGTTGCAATAGTAAATGATGTCAGTGGCACTGTACTTGATGCCTTAGCTAACTTCTCCGGCCAGGCAAGTGCAACGCCGGCTTCTCCAACCGGAACGAATCAGCCAGCAGCAACTGCCCCCGGTCAAGGCCAAGGACAAGGTCAGGGTCAGGGTCAGGGTCAAGGACAAGGCGGCAGGTGCGGACAGGGAAGAGGAATGGGACAAGGTAAAGGACAGGGACAGGGACGCGGCGGCTGTCGCAGATAAACAGGAAACAGCTCGGGAGAATATCAGTATGCAGATTGCAGTTGCCAGTGGCAAGGGTGGAACCGGTAAAACAACGATATCCACAAGTCTTGCCCTCAGCGCAGATACAGACGTTCAATACCTTGACTGCGATGTCGAGGAACCAAACGGTCATATCTTTTTAAAGCCGGAACTTACCTACAGCGAAACCTGCTGGGTTACCATTCCAAAACTTGACGAATCACGATGTACCGCCTGCGGGAAGTGCCGGGATATATGCAATTTTAACGCGATTGCGCAGTTCGGCGAAACCGTCATGATGTTTCCCGAGATGTGTCACTCCTGCCTGGGTTGCTTCAGAGTTTGTGAGGAAGACGCACTTCTGGAAGACAGAAGAGAAATTGGAGTGCTGGAGTCCGGAATGGCCGGCAATATAGAATTTGTGCACGGTCGGGTTCGAATCGGTGAGGCAATGGGTATTCCACTTTTAAAGGCTGTGAAAAAAAAGGCTGCCCCGGAAAAACTGATCATCCTCGATGCCCCTCCAGGTACATCATGCCCCTTTGTGGAAAGCATCAATGATGCTGATTATGTCATCCTGGTCACAGAACCTACACCCTTTGGACTCCATGACCTGAAACTTGCTGTGACAGTCCTGAAGAATTTTAATATCCCGGGTGGAATTATCATTAATCGCTCAGACCTTGGTGACGATCGTGTGCAACGCTATTGTGAAGCTGAACAGATTCCGATTCTTATGGAAATTCCGTTTCAACGCAGTATTGCAGAAGGATATGCACGAGGTCAAAATCTAGTGGATATTGTGCCGGAACTACGCGACGATTTCCGTGATCTGCTGGAAAAGCTGGCGTTACAAACAGCAAAATGATGGACAATAAAATGAAAGAAGTATTGATACTCAGTGGCAAGGGCGGAACCGGCAAAACCAGTATAATCGGGTCCTTTGCTGATTTAGCAGAAAATAAAATCATGGTGGACTGCGATGTGGATGCATCAGATCTCCACCTTCTCCTGGCCCCACGCCCGACCGAAGAACATGACTTTGTCTCAGGAGTCAAAGCCCGTGTGGAAGCTGACAAGTGCAATGCATGTGGAATGTGTCTTGAAATCTGCCAATTTGAATCAATCACCATGGAAGACACCGCTATTATTTCTGAGCTTGCCTGTGAAGGCTGTGGGGTCTGTGCCCATTTCTGTCCTGAGGAGGCAATTATCCTTGATAAAAACCACTGTGGTTCCTGGTATATCTCAGATACTGATTACGGCCCCCTGGTTCATGCACAACTCTTTGCCGGAGAAGAAAACTCCGGTAAACTGGTCTCCCATATCAAAAACCAGGCAAAACAACTGGCCGAAGCAAGCAATACAGATCTCATCCTCATTGATGGCGCTCCAGGCGTAGGCTGCCCGGTTATCGCATCACTGTCTAATGTTGATCTTGTCGTTGTGATCACCGAACCTACCTTATCAGGAAAACATGATCTGGAGAGGATTCTGGATCTCACTGACCACTTTAAAATCCCGGCACTGGTCTGCATTAACAAATGGGATATCCATCCGGGAATGAGTACAGAAATTGAAACAGCGTGCAGCAAACGCAATGTGGATCTTCTTGGAAAAATCCCCTTTGACACAACAGTTGTCGATTGTCAGATCCAGGGAGTACCGGTGACAAAAGACAAAACCAGTCCGGCTGGTAATGCGATTCGGGATGTGTGGACAAAACTGCAGAAAACAATTAATAGCCTGGATGATCAAGTTTCAGTGGACGGCTCTATTGCCGGATTACAGTTGCCCCAGGCAAAATGACACTCCACAAAATCGCGAGAACAAGATACCTTCCACATCCAGCCTGAACAATAAACAGCTCACAGGACTAAGCCGTTTATTATTCAGGCCACCAACCAGAGAATCTCGCCCTTGATGCCTTCTCTCCAATAAGAATCGATCTGATATTTGATGGCGTCGTAAAAACTCTTCATCTGCTTCGTTGCTACAATTTTTCTATCATCTCAACGTACCCTAGTACGCTGAAATGATAGAAAAATTGCGCGCCTCGCATATGAAGCTTTTTACTTAGCCATCTCGAATTTGACCTTTTTACGTACTTGTCATATTTAGCTGCTCCCTGTTTGTTTTCAAAACGTTAAGAAACCAACACCGGTAAACGGTAAGGAAAGCCGGCATAAGTGCCTTGGTGGTATGTTCAATCTATTTACTTTAAAAGCATTTTCCGTTTTCTTGTTTTTTGTGACAGGAACTGGGGAGTAAGGCACTAAAAGATAAAAGTTTACTTTTCCACAAGAACTCTGTTTGTTGTAAAATATAAACAAATCACTTGTTGGGAACGATTCATCCCTGGCTCTTACAATCAATCTTTGAGGATCCTTTAATGACCACCACCATCATCAGCAGTCAAGATTTTATCGATTCCATTGCCGAGAGCCTGCAATACATTTCCTACACCCATCCTCGTGATTTTATTCAAGCCATGGCAAGAGCTTACGCACATGAAGAGAGCCAGGCAGCAAAAGATGCCATGGCCCAGATTCTTATCAATTCACGTATGGCTGCCATGGGCCAGCGACCAATCTGCCAGGATACCGGCATAGTCACCGTATTTCTTAAAATCGGTATGGATTGTCGCTTTGACTCAGATTCGAACATTCAGGAGCTGGTGGATGAAGGGGTACGTCTGGCCTACAACAATGCGGACAATCCCCTGCGAGCCTCAGTCGTAGCAGATCCTGCAGGCAAGAGAATAAACACCGGAGATAACACCCCAGCTGTCATTTATACTGAACTTGTTACAGGTTCCAGCATTGATATCCGCATTGCAGCCAAAGGAGGAGGTTCTGAAAACAAGAGCCACTTTACCACGCTCAACCCCAATGACTCTATTGTGGACTGGGTGGTTCGTACTGTGCCCACCATGGGAGCAGGCTGGTGTCCTCCGGGAATTCTTGGTATCGGGATTGGCGGTACTGTTGATAAGGCCATGGTGCTGGCCAAGGAATCTTTAATGCAGCCTGTTGACATTCAGGAACTGATGGAAAAAGGGCCTGACAGCCGAATAGAAGAGCTACGGCTTGAAATCTATGAAAAAGTAAACGAACTTGGCATCGGTGCCCAGGGACTCGGTGGTCTCACCACTGTACTTGATGTCAAAATACTTGATTGCCCAACCCATGCTGCATCCCTTCCTGTTGCAATAATCCCTAACTGTGCAGCCACCCGCCATATTCATTTCACACTGGATGGCACCGGGCCTGCCCAGTTTGCTCCACCACGCCTGGAAGACTGGCCGGAAATTGAATGGGAAGTGGGTGAAAGTGTTAAACGAGTACAACTTGATGGCATTGGAAAGGAAGAAATTGCATCCTGGAAACCAGGAGAAACTCTGCTTTTAAATGGTACCATCCTCACTGGTCGAGATGCAGCCCATCGCAGAATCAAGGGCCTTCTAGATGCAGGCAAACCTCTGCCGGACGGTGTTGATTTCAAAGGAAAATTTATCTATTACGTGGGTCCGGTGGATCCTGTGAGGGATGAGACTGTCGGACCTGCCGGTCCCACAACATCCACCCGCATGGATAAGTACACGGAAATGATGCTCAGCGAGACAGGCCTCATTGGCATGATCGGAAAATCTGAAAGAGGCGATGCCACCATTGATTCCATCCGCAAATATGGGGCTGTCTATCTTATGGCAGTGGGCGGGGCAGCCTATCTTGTATCAAAGGCGATTAAAAAGGCAAGAGTGGTAGCCTTTGAAGACTTGGGCATGGAGGCCATCTATGAATTTGAGGTACAGGACATGCCTGTTACGGTCGCAGTTGACAGTCGTGGAGAGTCTGTCCACAAGACAGGGCCTGCTCTCTGGAGCCAGAAGATACGGGACTACAGGATGCGTACCTAGGAGCCTGTCTGAGAATAGGCATTTCTTCTTAAATCGAGGCATTTTTAAAAAATAAGCACAGGCATATAGTTAATATTCCGAGCATTATTTTTTCAAAATAACGAAGAGTTGGGGAGAAAGGGCATTCTCGGACAGCCTCCTAGGAGACTGTCCAGAAAGAAGATTTTTTGCTCTACAAACAACCGGGAATCACATGAAAACACTTGCCCAGACGCTCAACAAAGCACTTGAAGTAACCGCCGGATGCACCGAACCCGCAGCCATTGCATTCTGCGCAAGTTTTGTTGGAAAATACCTTGATGACATCCCTCGGGAAATCTCTCTGCGAATTGATCAGCGCACATACAAAAATGCTTTTGGTGCCGGAATTCCACGAGCAGGAGATTTGCTTGGAAGTGAATGGGCACTGCTCTTTGGATTTGTCATGGCCTGCCCGGAAAAAAGGCTTTCGATCTTTTCCAGCCTGGACGAGGAAATTATTGCAACAGCCAGAGCACTCCATGACCGTGACATACTTACTGTCGAACTGGTGGAAACCGATAGCCTGCTGATTGCGGTTTCAGCAAGCGGGCAGACAAACCGGGCTGAAGCAATCATTGAAAGAGGACACACCAGGGTAAGTAAAGTCACGCTAAACGACAAAGAAATTGATATTTCAGAAGCCGGTACCACACAATCTGTTTCTGAGGACATTCCCTTCAGTAAAGAAATGTATGATTCAGCAAACTGGCCTGCACTTATCGAAGAATGCTTTGCAGACAATACTCTTCAGACCACAGTTCGCCAGGGAATAGCGTATAACATGGCGGCTGCACTCCATGGCCAGAAATATATCAAAGGCGGGAGTTCTACAGACTCTTTAGTGATGGGTGCAATTTACGCCCGAATGACTGGCGATCCAATCCCTGTGATGAGTTGCGCAGGATCGGGCAACAAAGGGCTTACCTGTATGATTCCCGTGGTTGCCCACAGCAGGGATCTCGGCCTTGGTGAAGAACAGGAAATTAAGAGTGTTCTGGTCTCGATCCTGCTGACAACCCTGATTACATCCCGTTTTGGTGAGGTTTCTTCAGTCTGTGGAGCACAATACGCTGCCGGGGCCGGTGTCATTGGCGGGCTGCTCTACCTGAAAAAAGAACTGGATCTTTTCAATGGTGCCTACAATAACTTTATCTCAGCGATTGGAGGTGGCTTTTGCGACGGGGCCAAGGGCAGTTGCTCCATGCGCGGTAATGTAGCAGTCAGCACCGCTCTTACTTCAATCACTCATGCTGAAAACGGTTTCCTGGTCTCTTCCCGCGATGGTTTCCTCGGTGACACCTTTGCAGAAACACTGGAGCACCTGACCCATTACAACCCGCTTATTGCCAGATTTGAAAGAGAAACAATCGACATTTTACGCAATAAATAGGAAACCTTACACATCAATTACACAGGGATGATTTTCTAAGAACTAACACCGGTAAACGGTAAGTGAGGCCGGCACTCATTTCAGTACCCCCTCGAGGGGTATAAGTGCCTTGTTGGTATGTTTAACCTGCTAACTTTAATATAACTTTCCATTTTCTTGTTTTTTATGACAGGAATTAAGGAGTAAGGTACTGACATGGTTGATACCTGTAACACACTGAAATAACAGTAAGTAAAAAATGTATCAAACGTCAGATTTTATGGCTGACAGATTCTAGAAATCTTACGGGTGTCAGCCATGAAGTCTAACATCGGTGATGAACTGCAAGGGAGAGGATAAGTGCCTTACGTCCAAAAGGAACAGGCAGTTAAGCCTGCTCCTTTTGTTTGATCTATGGCTAACCCGGTTCAACCGGAAACAATTCAGTTCACTGGATAAGTGCCTTATCAGAATATGTTCAAAAAACAGGTAAGCGTAGACTCCGAGAAAATATTCTGTAAGGAACGGGAATTAAATAACCTGAACATATTTCGCCGCAATTTTTTCGTCAGCGACACTTTAAAAAGCTTTGCATACTCCCTGTATGTAACGGTTTTTAAAGTATTGCTGGCGGAACAAAGGGCAAGAAAGATGTTCAGGTTATTTAATGTACGTTCCTAAGGCACTAATTCGTGTGTTGCCTAGGCATAATCATGGGTGCCGACAACCACCTTGATGCCTGTTTTGCTTTCTATCATTTTGACTTTTTCTTCTGTTGTTGAATAGGGGCAGTCCGGTTTGGCATTGGCCATACAGCTGCTCAGAAAAATTGTATCAGGTTTCATGTCGGCAAGTTTCATGGCCATGCCGATATTTGCCATTGTTGCTCTGCCGGGGCATTGACATTTCACAATGGAAATAACCTGGGACTCCTCCTCAAATGTGCCATCCCCCATGGCTGCTGCTTTCAGACAACGCCATTCTCCGGGACAGCCGTATCCACTATCCATGTATGATCCACACGCTACAACCATTACCTTTTTCATGATATCTCCTTTTAAAAAAAGTTTTCCTGATGGGTTATTCCATCAATTAATTTGACGAACTGTAATATAGAAAAAAGAGTAAAAGACAAGGTTGCTGTTTTTTCAGTGGCTCATCCCTGAAAATATTTCATGCGGAATTTTTTTAAAGGCCTCTCTCTAAAAAGAATCCTTCTGGCGGATCAGGGAATTTCCACCAATGATTTTACTTCTTCACCACCTATTTCTATAATTCTATAACACCAGTCACCGTTTTCTTCCAGAAAAACTCTGCTTTTTACTATCCGCTACCAGAAGCCTAACCGTTCAAGCTTGACTTACCTCTCGCCAGAAGTTACATTTGAAGATATAAACTACATTTTAAAATGAGGCTCAAAATGCACGCAACAGCAAAAGATCTCAGGTTCCACTCTACAGAATTACTTAACACAGTAAAAAGGGGCGAAGAAGTTATTATAACCTATCGTGGTAAGCCCTGTGCCAAATTAGTCCCCATTGAGGAAAACAAAGAGACATCTATTATAACGAACGAACTATTTGGTATATGGAAAGACAACGAACGAACTGAAAATGTAGAAAATCATGTAAGAAATATAAGAAAAGGCAGATTTAATGCTATTTGATACAGACGTCATTATCTGGTACATGCGAGGAAACATTAATGCTCTTAAAGCTGTAAGACAACACAAAAATTTCGTCATTTCAGTAGTGACATATATGGAATTAGTTCAAGGTATGAGGAATAAAAATGAATTGGCTTTATTACGCGAAGCGTTGAAATCATGGGGCACAAAAATCATCTATATTTCAGAGGAAATATCCAGCAAAGCAATGTTTTACGTTGAGCAACATTACCTGAGTCACTCAGTGCAACTCGCAGATGCCTTAATTGGTGCAACAGCCGTGTCCCACGGCATTCCTTTGTTAACGGGCAATGTAAAACACTACAAAATTGTTAAGGAAATCAAACTCACCAAATTCAAGCCACAATAAAAAAACCTTAATTCAAACTAATTCAGGGAGAATACCAATAAAAAAATGAGTCCCGGCTTGCCAGCTCTTTTCACGTTTCAGCTCGACCCTGCAATGTCCTCCGTAAAATCCCGTTCAACCTGCCCTGGCCTAAAGAGGGTTCTGTATAGAGAAAGACCCGGTTTCCGGGATTGGCACGATTGAGCTCCTCGCCCTTTTCCGTTTCCATGCGGGTAATGGTACAGGGTACACACTCAATCCCAGGCAACATATACTCGACCTGATTTCCTGTTTCCATTACATTTCTTGCCTCAACCAGGGGCACATCGCCTTCCTCTCTGATCACAGCAACCGGCTCAGCTCTCATCTGAACTCTGGGGCTTGTGTAAATCATTTCTGAACTTCCCGGAGCCTGCCGGAAAAAGTTCTCACTTGTGCCACGGGTGCCGGTTTTTGCAATTTCCCGGCTGAAAATCGACGGTAATACGATATCTGCAGGATTCTCCCAGGCCTCTGCCTCCAAATCCCGCAAATAATCAAGTGCTGCCCGATATATTCGTGTCACGCCACCAACATAAAATATAGACTTCATCCGCCCTTCAATCTTTAGAGAATTTGCGCCACTTGCCACAAGTTCGGGCAGCCCTTCCAGCAGACAGAGATCTTTTGAATTAAAGATATATGTTCCCCGTTCATCTTCTTCCACTGGAAAATACTCTCCGGGACGTTTTTCTTCTACCAGGCTGTAACTGTAGCGACATGGATGTGCACAGGCTCCCTGGTTGGCATCTCTTCCTGTCATATAATTGGAAAGCATACACCGACCGGAATAGGAGATACAAAGAGCACCATGGACAAAGACTTCCAGCTCTCCATCTCCTTCTGCCCTCACCTCCCGAATCTCTTCTAGTGACAATTCCCGGGCAAGATTAAGGCGACTCACTCCTTGCTCAAACCAGAACCGTGCGGCCTGTGCATTGGTAACATTGGCCTGAGTGGAAAGGTGCACAGGGATTTTCGGTACACATTTTCGTGCCCGTCGCAGAATTCCGGGATCGGAAATAATCAGGCCGTCAACGTCGGCTTTTTGAAGCTGAATCAGATAATTGTCAAGACCGGCAAAATCACAATTATGAGCAAGAATATTAATGGTCACATACACCTTGACGCCATTCCCGTGGGCATATTTCACTGCTTCGGCCATGGCCTCATCACTGAAATTCCCAGCCTTTGCCCGCAGGCTGAATTGCTTTCCGCCCATATAAACGGCATCAGCACCGTAATGAATTGCAGTCACCATTTTTTCAAAATTTCCTGCAGGAGCAAGGAGCTCAGGCATGGATCGAACGAACGCTTTGTTACTTTCTTTTTTGTTCATTTTGCACTAGTATTGTGTAGTAATCGATTCTTATCGTAAACTCATTTATGAATAGAAATCCATACAGCAAGCTGAATGGTAAATCAAGAGAACAGGTGGCAAAAACTAAAATTGGCATAGCAATGAGCGGAGGGGTGGATTCCACCGCCTGTGCATTACTTTTACAAAAAAATCATGACGTTCATGCTTTTTTCATGCAGCTTGCTCAGCCTGACCTTGAGCAGCAGATCAAACGTGTCCAGGAAATTACAACCCGCTGCAGTATCCCCCTGCAAATAATCGATCTGTCGGCAGACTTTGAGAAAACAGTTCTCCATTATTTTGCCACATCCTATAAAAAAGGACGCACCCCGAACCCCTGCATAATCTGCAATCGTGAAATAAAATTTGGATTATTCATGGACTCCATCCTTGAGCGTGGTATGGATCGTGTTGCAACAGGCCATTATGCAAAAACAACAAACGATGCCGGTTGCTTACTGTTGCAGCAGGGAACTGACGAGACAAAAGATCAATCGTATTTTCTTGCCCGGTTGACCCAGCAGCAACTTGCACGAGTGGAGTTTCCATTAGGTGAAATGACGAAAGATGACGTCTACAACTTTGTAGAAAAACATGGCTTCACAGATTTCAGGGGCCAGGAAAGTCAGGATGTCTGTTTCCTGGGCACGGATTCCATTGGCCGCTTTCTGGAAACACGTGAATTTGACTTAGCGACCAGGGGAGATATTGTACGTACGGACGGGCAGGTTCTCGGAAGCCATAATGGTATTTACAACTATACAATCGGCCAGCGCCGTGGCCTGGGAATCGCAGCTGCAACGCCCCTGTATGTTATCCGCATTGATGCCGAAAACAATCGTATTATTGTGGGAGAAAACCATGAGCTTTTTCAGGAGACTATTGAAATAGAAAATGTTTTATGGAACTGCGACAGGCACCCGGAACCTGGCCATATTTATCGGGTTCGCATCCGTTATGGTCACCAGGGGCAAGAGGCCGGAATAGAACAAATTTCAACCAAACGTTTTCGTATTACCTTTACTGTGAAACAACGGGCTGTAACACCCGGCCAGTTTGCCGTGATCTACGATCAGGATCTGGTTCTTGGCAGCGGTGAAATCCAGTGAAAAAAAAAGTCATCATCAATACTCTTGGTTGCAAGGTCAACCAGTACGAATCCGCCTCCTTTGTCTGCGCCTTTGAAAAAGCCGGCTGCCAAATGGCAAAAGCAGGAGAAGATGCTGATATTGTGGTAATCAACACCTGTACAGTCACGGCAAAGGCCGGAGCCCAGTCCCGCCAGGCTGCCCGTAAACTCATACGCAGTCACCCGAAAGCAAAGGTTGTCATCACTGGCTGCTATGCTCAAATGGCGGCAAATGAACTTGCCGAAATGATTGGGACTCCAGTCTGCATTGTTGGCAACGGAAACAAGCATTTACTGGTTGAAACAGCGCTGAAAGACACTCCATGCGACCTCACCATGCTCATGGGGCGAATTTTGAACAAAAAAGAAATCTGCACTCTGCCCATGCATCGATTTGGCGATCGCACCCGTGCCTATATTCGTGTCCAGGATGGTTGCACAAACTTCTGCACCTACTGCATCGTTCCTTACACCCGCGGCCCGAGTCGGAGCCTTCCTCTGGAAGAAGTTTTGGCCCAGACTGCACGTTTTGAGAGCGCAGGTCACAAAGAAATTGTGGTCACTGGAATCCATGTGGGAATGTACGGAAAGGATTTTGACGAAAAACCTGATATTGCAGACCTGATGCTGGCGCTCTGCAATGCTCACCCTGATATCCGTTTCAGACTAAGCTCCATCGAACCCCAGGAGATTACCGACAAGCTGCTGGACGCAATGAAGTCCTGTAGAAATTTCATGCCTCATTTTCACATCCCGCTGCAGAGCGGTGATGACACCATCCTCAGTCGTATGCATCGTGGTTATGACCGGGAAACATTCCGCCGGGTGATACAAAAATGTATGAAAACTTTTCCTGATGCTGCCATCGGTATTGACATCCTTGTCGGCTTTCCCGGAGAAGGAGAAAAAGAATTTGCAAACAGCAAAAATCTTCTCCAGGAAATTGACGCCACATACTTCCATGTTTTTCCCTACTCCAAACGCCCGGGAACTCCGGCAGCAAACTTTAAAGACCAGGTGCCAAAAGCAGTGAGCCAGAAAAGGGTGGCAGAACTGCGAGCTCTGGCAGATGAAAAAAAAGCAGCATTTTATTCGCGCTTCCTGGGAACAGAACGATCCGTGCTTGTGGAGCACAAACGCATGCGCGAAAACGGAAACATGCTCACCGGTTTTACCGACAATTACATCCCGGTGGTCTTTTCCGGTGATGACAGCCTGATGGGAAAAATTATCTCTGTTCGGCTGGAACAACTAGACAGCACTACAGTTCAGGGCAGACAGGTGGAAAAATAATCATGCTGGGAGAAATTATTGCCATAGGAAACGAGCTCACCTCTGGAAGAATCCACAACACCACCAGTGGTTTTGCCGCCCACCACCTCTTTGAAGCGGGCTATGATATTTATGCCATGCATACCATTGGTGACACCCCGACGCTCATTGGTGAAGCATTAAAACGGGCACTGGGACGAGTGGATTTTGTGCTGGTCACCGGCGGGCTTGGCCCCACAGATGACGATCTCACAACCGAAGCAGTATCCGAGGCCCTGAACCGGCCAACCATGCCCAACCTTGAAATTCTCTCTCTTATCAGGCAGCATCTGGATGCCAATGGAAACCAGCCGATCAGTTCCCTTGAGAAACTCGCCTGGTTGCCGGAAGGGGCGGAAACATTAAGCCCAAAGACCAAAATGGCCGGTTATCAACTTGTCCATGGCGGTAAACCCATCTTTTTCCTTCCTGGAATTCCGCACCAGATGCGAACACTCCTGATTGAGCAGGTACTGCCTCGCCTGTCAACATGGTACCAGGGATACCAACTGACCAGTACGCAACGGGTTTACAAAATTTTTGGTAAACCTGAGCATGAAATCAACCGAAAAGTGAAAGAACTCGCCCTTAGTGAAGATGTGGAAATCGGGTATTACCCTGTATTCCCTGATGTTCATCTCAGCATGACCATTCGAGGAACTGATGCAAACACCACAGACCTGCTTGCAAGGCAAAGCTGTCGCCTCATACGAGACAAACTGGGATCATCAATCTATGGCCAGGACCGGGAAACCATGGAATCAGTGGTGGGAGCCTTACTGCTTAAGGAAAACAAATTGCTTTCAGTTGCAGAATCCTGTACGGGTGGCTTAATCAGCCATTTAATGACATCCATTGCAGGAAGTTCCGCCTATTTTCTGGGCGGAGTCACCTCCTATGCCAATTCCATGAAAATTTCTTATCTCGGGGTGAACGACAGCCTGCTTGAAAAACATGGGGCCGTGAGCCGGGAAGTGGCCATAGCCATGGCACAGGGAATGCGCGAAAGAAGTGGTGCTGATATTTCCATTTCCGTCACCGGAATTGCCGGGCCTGGCGGCGGAAGCGATGACAAACCTGTGGGAACAGTTTTTATCGGTCTGGCCGAAGAGAATGGAACGCAGGCTCTCCACTTTCTCTTTTCCGGTAACAGACATGAGATACAACGATTAACAGCACAGACAGCACTTGATATTATCCGGCGCTATCTGTTAAAAAATCATCAAAAATAAATATAACTATTCAGGTGATTGTGTTTTGGGCGATACACGTAGGGACTGATTTTATTTTTCCTTGCTTAAACGCCGGGAGACAGAATAATTACAAATAAATAAACAATACAATTTATAAAGGGGAATAAATATGGCAGCAAAAGATAAAGAAGGCAGTGTTGACAATGCGATAAGCCAGATTCAACGGCAATTCGGTAAAGGTTCCATCATGCGCCTGGGCACTGATGAGGCAGAAAAAATTCCGGTTATTTCCACCGGCTCTCTGAGCCTCGATATTGCTCTTGGAGTTGGCGGTTTCCCAAAGGGAAGAATTGCTGAAATCTATGGCCCTGAATCTTCGGGAAAAACCACTCTTGCCCTGCATGTTGTGGCAGAAGCCCAAAAAAACGGCGGCACAGCTGCTTTTATCGATGCCGAGCATGCGCTCGACACTGCATACGCCAAACGCCTGGGAGTGGACACTGACAACCTCCTGGTGTCTCAACCCGATTTTGGTGAACAGGCACTTGAAATTGCAGAAATCCTTATTCGCTCGGGCGGAGTAGATGTCATTGTCATCGATTCTGTGGCAGCCCTTACTCCCAAAGCGGAAATTGATGGCAATGTAGGAGACTCCCACATGGGACTGCAGGCCCGCCTCATGTCACAGGCCATGCGTAAATTCACAGGAGTATTAAGCCGGAGCAACACGGTTCTGATCTTCATCAACCAGATCAGGATGAAGATCGGGGTCATGTTCGGTAATCCTGAAACCACCACCGGTGGTAATGCTTTGAAATTTTATTCCTCCCTGCGTCTTGATATCCGGAGAATTGGAGCGTTAAAAGATGGCCAGGAGATTGTCGGCAACCGGACAAAAGTCAAAGTGGTTAAAAATAAAGTTGCACCACCCTTTAAAATAGCAGAATTTGATATTGTGTATGGTGAGGGTATTTCAAAAGCCGGTGACCTGCTCGACCTTGCTGTGGAGCAGGATATAGTGGATAAGAGCGGTTCCTGGTACTCCTACATGGACGAACGTATTGGTCAGGGGCGTGAAAATGCCAAACGATTCCTTCAGGATCATCCGGAGATGTTCACAGACATTGACCAGAAAGTTCGCATGGGTTTTGGATTGGTAACTCCGATTGCCGAAGGTGAAGGAGAACAACCTGAAGTAACGGAGTAGAAAAAATAAAATCAGTCTCCTGCGTTCTTCTTTTCGATTAACCTGATTTGATCAATTAATCCAGAAGTTGATGTCTGACTGGTAAATGGAATTCGCTCTACCCGACCGCCGTCAGCTTTCACTTCAGCTGCGCCTGCGATTTCATCCTCTTCCCAATCCGCCCCCTTTACCAGGACATCGGGACATAAGGTTGTTATCAAATTTATCGGGGTATCCTCTCCAAACAGAACAATTGCGTCCACACAACCCAGTGCTGCGAGAACCCGCGCCCGCTGCATTTCTTTATTAATCGGACGATCCGGCCCTTTAATGGACTGAATGGACAGGTCATCATTTAAGCCAAGCACCAGAAAGTCTCCCTGCCGTCTGGCTTTTTGCAGATAGTCCACGTGTCCTGCATGGATGATATCAAAACAGCCGTTGGTGAAAACAATCTTCTGCCCTGTTTTCTTACGCCTGCCTACGATTTCAGCAAGCTCAGGCAAAGGCAGAATTTTATCACAATCCTCAACAGACCAGGGAGAAGGAGCAACACTATTAAAACGCTCCCGCAATTCCTTTTGCACCTCCCTGTTCAGAGGCAGCAAAATTGATTCCTGCTCCTCTCCTGCTTCAGCCAGAATTTCACCGTCCGGAGCAATAATCAGAGAATGGCCACCCATCTGCAACCCTTCCCAGTTTCCACAGGCATTCGCTGCCACGACAAAGGCCTGATTTTCAATGGCACGTGCCTGGAGCAGAATCTTCCACTGTGCAATACGGGCCAGAGGCCACTCGGCAGACATGAGAAGAATTTCCGCTCCCTTATGACATTGATGCCTGATGGCTTCCGGGAAGCGCAGATCATAACAGACAAATCCGCCAACACAATCTCCTCCCGGTAAAGTGACAGGTGACGGCCTGTCACCGGTTTGAAACCATAAATCCTCTTTCCAGAAAGAAAAGAGATGCTGTTTGGCTATCCCATGTGAGCCAGCCGAGCCCATACCGGAAAAAAACAGCGTATTAAAGAGAGACTCCTCCTGTTTATATGGCAGCGAACCAGCAACTACAATTTTTTTTGATGCAGCCAGCTCTTCCAGTTCCAGAAGAAGGTCAGGTATCTCCTTGCTGAGCCTGTCCAACTCTTCATAGATAAATCCGGTAGCCCACATCTCGGGCAGCGCGATCAAACTTCCGGGAGGCGGTGCCAAGCTGGCCAGGCCATTTCTGACCTGCTCCATATTCTTCCGGATATCGCCTGAGGTAATTTCAAACTGGAGAAAACCGACCTGGGAAACTGATTTTTCTAACACATCTGAATTCATTTTTTCGATCTTCGATTTATTGCCTATGCGGCCTGTAAAGCTTCTGTCCCGGCAAGAGCAGCAACAGCAAGTTCAGAGACTGTAAACACTGTAATCTCACCATCATCATACAATCGCACCGGCCGTTCATCATCCAGCAAGATTTTTAACGCATTTACTGATTCACCTGCCCCCAGGAGGCCTAAAGCCCTTGCTGCCAGGCCCCGGACTGTCGCATCACTTGAAGGGAGATACGCAAGCAGATCAGGGACGATCTCTTTTTCCATCAGCAGAGCGGCACGTTTTTCCGCCAGACGGCAGATTCCCCAGAGTACGCCACGCTGCAACTCGGGAAGCTCAAGAAAATTGCCATCCTCATGTTCAAGGGGCCCGTCCTGCCGCATGTAGGAAATCAGCATGTGAAGATATTCGTCGCAGAGCCGGTCATTGTGGAACATGGCTTCAGCCATGGCTTCGGGTGCCCCCCAACCTATACCACCCGACTCATCATTGAGACTCCAGAGAAAACGACGCATAACAATGCGTCCAGCCTCCATATCCTTTTCTGCAAGACGTTCCAGCACTTCACCAAAGAGTGTCACAGTATGCCAGCGCAGCATTTCCTCGGGTCGGTATAATGCTGAAAAAAGTGGATTTACGAGCCCCTGTTCGTCATATTTTTCGAATTCCCGGCGACTTGTTTCCAAATCAGCAGCTGCCAGAAGAGCAAGAACCTCTTTTTTTATTTTTCTATTCATTTACAAGCTCCTTCAAATGAGAATTAGTATCAAAAACAAAATAACTCTCATTTGGAAGAAAACAAGGTTACAAGTCCATTATTTTGAAGGCAGCGTAAATACCCTTTTAGCCAACTCTGAATCAAGCATGAACAATCCGCTGGAATCATCACCAATCAGACGCAGACGATCCACTATTTCCCCCACAGTAGCTTCTTCCTCAACCTGTTCAATGATAAACCAGTCGAGAAATGCCTTTGCTGCATGATCACGCACATCAAGAGCCACATCAATGAGATTATTGATGAGTTCAGTTACCTTTTCCTCATGGGCAAGAATATGCTCAAAGGCCGCCAGGGGAGAAGCCCACTCAGTCTCTGGCTTGGCAATGGGCTCAAACTGCATCTTTCCGCCCCGTTCGTGCACATAATCATAAATTTTCATGCCGTGAAACATCTCTTCCTGCACCTGACCACGCATCCATTTAGCACAACCGGAAAGGCTGATCGACTGGAAGTAGGATTCCATCGCCAAATAGAGATAACTGGAATACATTTCTGCATTCACCTGTTTATTCAAGGCTTTTTCCATTTTCTTTTTCATCAGTACACCCCTTTATTTTTTTGTGATTCAAAATCTTCTCATCAAAAAGAATAATCATATTACAGGGAGAGTACAGGAGATGAAAGAAAGAAAAGAACCGGAGAAAGCATTTTTTATGAAAAGAAAAAAACACTCATCTGGTAAGGCAGCAATTCTCCAAAAAATTGACCAACAGGAAACTACAGAAAAAACATCTGACAGACCTCGTAAACATCTTCATGGACTGTTATGTTTATCGTCGTCTTAACAGGGGGGAACACGTGACAGTTGCGCATCTTGCCGGTCTGGATTTTCAGTTACTGAATACTGAAAACTGAATTTACTCCTCATCGTCAATACGCTTCATCCCTTCCATGAGCATACCCATAAAACCACCAAGAACATCCATTTCCATCTCATCCGAATTCAGACCATGAGCAAACTTAAACCGCCCTTCATTAAGGGCCAGAACATCGTAAAAAGCCTCACGCCCTTCTTTTGAATTATAGGCTGCGTGGACGAGCTCTCCCTCATTAAAGAGAAGGTTCGCCTTTTTATCCCCCACTTCCACCTTAAGACGACCTGTTTTCTGGTTTGCATTAATCATCTGAAACAGCTCGAGAGGCGGGATATCTGCAAGCTGGCCAACCATACCGGAAGCAAGTTCTTCGGCTCGTTGATAATTGATAGTTGTAATCCTGCTCACCAGCAGTTTATAGAAAAACACCTGTAAAGCAGGGAAACGGTTTAAAACATGACGGAAATTCTTCTGGCTGAGAGCAGCGATTTGACATGGCTCCATTGCCATGATAGTTGTTGTAACACTATCACCTGACAGAAGACTCATTTCACCAAACACATCTCCACGTCGCATTTCTGCAAGGGTCACGCCATCTTCATCCATGACCTCCACTCTCCCGCTTATAAGAATAAAGAGATTTGAGGCAGGATCACCTTTTTGAATAACAGGAAAGCCCCGATGATAATTTTCAAGTTTTAACAGGGTAGCAAGGTCGAGGAGATCATCGTCGGAAAGGGGCTGAAAAATTTCTATGCTCCGCAACAGGCCGGCAAAATGGGCGACGGTCTTCAACTTCTGCCGCCTCTCAGAGGCAGCTAGCAGTTTCATCTGGATGGTGGCAAATTCCTTTTCTTTCTTGAATTCAAAACGGATGATACCCGTGCAGCCGCCGCATTCAAATTTTGTCTTTTTTCTACTACCCTGAAGATACTGTTCATAGACGACATCTTCTGAAGCCAGTTCAATAAGATCGCTGGTCAGAGTGAGGCAGGTCGGCTTGGCTGCAGGAAGACTGAGAATCCCCTCATCCACCTCGAGTTCTTCCCCCACATTATAAAGCGGGCAATGTCTCTCTTCGGTGATGATAAAGACACCGTTACGAAACTGCATAGCCAACCCCTTAAGCCAGACAAAGCGGAATGTACAACAATTCTCAGATTAACATCGGTGATGAACGGTGAGCCGGCACTCAGTTCAGTACCCCCTCGGAGTCTATCTCTTACCTGAGGGGTAAAAGAACAAAAAAACATTCTGTAAGGCACTAATCAGAACGCCCAAATATCATATATATCAGCCCACCAATCATAGCAGCTCCTCCAAACAGCACCGGAAGAACCTTTTCAACCTGCAACTCATCTCCAACAACCAGAGTGTGCATGTATTCCGTTCCACTCACCCACCAGACGCCAATAAACGCAGAAATAATGATCAAATCCTTAAAGGACTGTTTGTAGAGAAGGTAAAGTACCAACGACACAAAAGGAACCATGAACCATGGATTGCTAAACAGTCCTGCATAATCAACATCTGCCACCTGTTCCTGAATATGAGTCGATTCGACCCATGTCCAGATATTTGCAAAAAAATCACCCATCAGCGCATCACCTCTATTCTAACACCGGTAAACGGTAAGTAAAGCCGGCATAAGTACCTTATCAGAATATTTTCTTTGAAAAAAACAAGAAAATATTCTGTAAGGTACTAATTCTGTTCGACACAATGCCGGCAGGATGCCTATACATCCCATTTAAGGACAGGCTCCTGAACAAAAACTCCTTTCTATCAGTTTCTTTTTTAAGTGTATCTCAAGAAAAAATTTTTTTCCATGACCTTTTCAAATTCAAGGAATAAAACAGAACTCTGTCATAACTGAAGAAAACTTTTCGGCAACCCATCTCTCTTTCTCCTGGAAAGAAGAACAGACAGGCCACTATGTCGTTCAATTTTTCCGGCTACAGCACGATCAAAAGCAGAGCGGCTGCAGTTCATTTTTACACAATGTTTTGCTCGCGTAACGGCAGTATAAAGCAACTCGCGGCTCATAAGTTCGGAATCCTGTTCAGGCAGCACCACCAGAACCTCGCCAATTTCAGTTCCCTGGCTTTTATGGATAGTCAGGGCATAGACAGTTTTGCAATCACTGATCCGTCCCGGAAGAAAGCCTTGCAGACTGCCATCGGCTCGCTCAAACCAAATTTTCATCACACTGGAATTTTCAGGATCTGGCAGACAAATTCCCATGTCACCATTATAGAGGTCAAGGACATAATCGTTTCTGCTGATCATGACAGGCCTGCCGGGATACCAGGGAAAAGAAAAACAGTCATAGCCTTTCCTGCTTAAATAGCGCTCTACACGATCATTGATGCCTGACACACCGGTCTGGCCTTTACGAAGAGCACAAAGAATTTTAAAAGACTGCAGAGCAGAAAACAGTTTTTTGTAATCAGCAAGAGTCTCAGCTTTACGAACCGCTTCCATATATCCGCAATACATTTCTCCGCCATAGTCTGCCACATCTTCCTGCAACAGAGATATATTGTCAGGATCATTGTTTATCATGAACTCCCAGGCATGCATACTGTCGCCCGCATTAATAGCTCTGGCAAATTTTTGGATCCCTCCATCAAAACGATAGCTTTTCTGCAACTCAACAGTATTTTCAGGCAAGGCAGAGGTCATATCCGCAAGCACGGTTCCTGATTCCACTGAGGCCAGCTGATTTTTATCACCGAGCAGAATCAGACGACTTCCAGGCCGTAAGGCATCCACCAGTTTGCTCATAAGTGCAAGATCCACCATGGAGGCTTCGTCCACCACTACAACATCATACAGGAGAGGATTTTCCGCGTTGTGACGAAAGAATGGAGAATGATACTTTACTCCAAGGAGACGATGGAGAGTGGAGGCCTGATCCGGGATACTTTTTATAATGGATTCAGAAAGAGCCAGATGATGAACACTTGCAGCAATGGATTCCTGCAAACGCATGGCAGCTTTTCCAGTGGGTGCTGCAAGAGCAATGCGTAAATTGTATTTGCAGACACTTTGCAGCAGGGCAAGAATCTTCACCACTGTTGTGGTTTTTCCAGTTCCCGGGCCTCCTGAAATAATGAGCAGGCTCTGTTCAAGAGCGCGTTCTGCAGCAAGTCGCTGCCAGTCGGTTTCATTTGCTCTTTCCCTGCCAAACAAACTATCAAGAAGAGAATCATCCTTTGCAAGCTGTGCACCACCTGTGGCAAGAATTCCAAGTTGCTCAGCCAGTGTTTTTTCATAGGCAAAAAATCGCTGCAGATAGACACTCTTGTTAAAGACACAAAGAGGTTTATCTTTCATACCTGCAAGCTCGGATCGCAGGACAAGCCCCTCCTCAAATCCTGTAAGCGGAAGACAACTGTCTCCTGCCGCAAGCCCCATTGAAAGCCGACAGACAAGATCCTGAAACTGCTCCAGCTCTCCCCCTGATAAAGCAGAACGCCCGGCCAGAAACCTGGAAAACTGTCTATCAAGCAAACGTATCTTTTTCTCTTCCATCAGCCTGCTCCCAGACACTTCTGCAGCGCCTCAAGCACTGAAAATTGCGGACGATCAAAAAACAGTCCGTTCTCCGGATATTCCGGGCTCATTCCCCTGGCAAAAAGATAAAAAACCCCGCCAAAATTTTTCTCATACTCATAGCCGGGAATGGTATTGGACAAAAAACCATGTAAAACCAGAGTATAAATCCAGTATTGCAGACCGTAATTATGATCATGCATGGCAGCGACAAGAAAATCTTTGCTGTAATCCCTGAAATAATCACCAATATAGTTAGTTTTATAATCCATGATATAATACTTACCCTGATGCCGGCAAACCAGATCCACAAAACCGGTGAGATAGCCTTTCAGTTTACGTTCCTCTATGGGCTGCACAACGCTGGAAAAAGCAAGGAGTTCATTGATCCGTTCCGTTGATTCCTCACGAAGGTGAAAATAAAACGGCATCTCTTTTAACACATCCTGTTCCTCAATCCCGGCAAGTGAAAACAACTCTTTTCCATTGTCAGCTATTATTGGAGAACGAGTCACATCCCTGAGCAGAGCCATCAACTGCCCCGTATCCGCAGTCACTCCAAAACGACGACACTGGGCAAGACACTCGTCTTCATAATCAGCGGCCCCTGCAAGCATTGCAAACGGAAAATCTTCCAGCATCCCATGCACAACATTTCCCAATGCTGCACCAAACGGCAAATTGTAAATTATTCTCGATTCTTTTTCAGTGCTTATGTGTTCAGCTGAATCATATAGACCTGAAGAATGGCCCGAGCCTGCAAGGGCAGAATAGCTGGTCAACAGCCATTCTCCAGGCAGCAGGGAACGTGAAGAGGTTCTGCATTGCAAAACTTCTTTCTCAAGCCTTTCTTCCTTATAATCTCTGCCATCAACCACAAGAGGCGGCACAGTTCTCAACTCGACAGACGCATCCGCGCAAAGTTCAGCAATTCGCTCTGTCTGATCGTCAATATTCTGACAATCATCCAGGGACAACATCCAGGCAAGGGCAGAATCCTTTGAAACCACTCCACTCACATCTGCCCAGAAGACATAACAACGACAACTGGCCCTGGTGACTGCCACATAAAGCAGCCTTGCCTCTTCAGCCAACTCCTCCTCCAGCGCCGCTTCACGTCTTGTGAGAAAATCAGGCGAGCCAAGGTCAGAGACCTGTCTGTTCTGCGTGTCATGATACGTTATACAGTCCTTTTCCTTTTTTAAAAATGATGCGCGATACCAGAGATAGGGACAAAATACGATGGGGTATTCAAGCCCTTTGACCGCATGCATGGTCACCACTTTTACGGCCTGCTCATCACTTTCCAGCCGCAACTCTGCATACTCACGACTTTCAGTGGATGCCATTTGTGAAGACAGGTATTGCAGGGTATGGACAAAACCAAAGTTCTCTTTACTTTCTGTTTCCTGCAGCAGTTCAATAAGGTGCATAAGATTGCTGATCTGCCGTTCTGCCAGCGGCAGAGTGCAAAGCGTCTCAAACACTGATTCGCTGACAAAAAGACTATTCATCATGGCCAGAAAGCCCTTTTCCTGCCACAGACGATGATAGCCGTGGAAACGTTCCATCCACGCCTCCATAATCTGCTCGTTTTGCGTCAGTTCATACAATTCGCGGCCGCTCAGTCCAAACCATTTGCAGCTCATGGCAGTGCGCAGCCGTCTGAGATCAGCAGGTGAGGCCACAGCCTCCATTACCTGCAGGAGATCTCTGCATTCCCTTGTTTCAAAAACTGTTTTCCTGCTGGACACAACAGAAGGAACAGATGCCAGGGCCAGAGCTTCCTGAAAAGCCTCAGCCTGTTTATTTGTTCGCACAAGAATTGCAATATCTCCTGCCGACACCCGCCTCTTCACACCTTCATCGGTGACCAGCAGGCCATTATCAAGCAGAGCACGGATCTCTTCAACCACACAGGACTGAAGTCGTTCTCGAATTTTTCCTGATGTCCACCGCTTCACCCCGTTTTCATGGGGAGAAAGCAGGCTGCAGTAGACCATGGCTGACTGGACTTTTTCATCCTGCCACAGTTGCCAGCATTCAGGAGATTTGGCGGCAGAGACCTTGTTATAGGGAAGATGAGTATTCACAAAAGCATCTTTCTTTTGCAGGAACAGATTATTAACAGCCTGCACAAGCAGGGGATTGGAGCGATAATTTTTCCCCAGCCCGAGATGGTAGTCTGCTTCCTCTCTCGCCTGAAAATAGGCATGGATATCAGCCCCGCGAAACTTATAAACAGCCTGTTTGGGATCCCCGATAAGAAAGAGAAAATGTTTTGTATTGCTGCCGCCAAACAGGGTCGAAAATATACGATACTGGGCGGCATCAGTATCCTGAAACTCATCAATCAAAGCCACTTGAAAGCGGCCGGCCAGCACCTTTTGCAGCTCCTTATTCTGCTCCCCCCCAAGAGCTCGAGCCAGCGACACAACAAGATCATCAAAGGAAAAACGCCCTTTTTTGTTCAGACGTGTGCGCAGGCCGCTCTGCAATTCAAGAGCAAGTTCAATACGCATGGCTAAAACTGCACGTTCACAGGCAGCAAGAAACAACTCAACTTTTTCATCAGCCAGCGGAAAGTCCTGGAGAAAGGCACTCTTTCTGGCATCACCCCGCAGTCTATTGCCATGTAATTCGCCTTTAAGCCCCTGCCGTCCGAGCCAGGCCAGATTTTGTGGTACAGAAAGAGTTGTCCCTGAAAAAAACGCATGACATTGCTGCCACCAGACATCAAAAGCGGAAGAAAAATCTTTTTTAAACATCCCCTGTTCAATGGCTTCCAGAAAACAGGGCTCAAGTGCAGGGGAAGTTTTCTGCCACCAGCGGACAAGTACTTCCAAAGCCTCATCCACTGCGAGCAATGCCTGCTTGTGATCCATGCGCTCATCCGGCTCAATGATGTCTTCCACACCCACAGCTTGCACACTTTTATAAAGCTCATCAGGATCTGAAAAACGCTCAAGGAAAAGAGAGCAATGAAAGACCGGTAAATCGTACATGGTTCTCCGCCAGAAATCAGCAACAAGCTCGTTTCGTACCTGGCTGATATCTGCAGTCAACTCCATATCAAAGAGTTGACCGGCTTCCAGGGCCTGTTCCTGAAGCATTCTCTGACAAAAGCCATGAATGGTAAACACCGCGGCTCTGTCCATATCGAGCAGTGCCAGCTCAAGATGCTGTAAGGCCAGCCCCTTATCAGGAAGTCGATCCAGGCAGGCAAGAAGTGCTGTATCCTCACTTTTCTCTGCGCCGCCAGTTAAAACATCCCTTGCCTCCACCAGCCTTTTTCGAATCCTTGAACGAAGTTCTTCGGTGGCAGCACGGGTATAACTGACCACCAGCAACTCTTGCACCGGCACCCCGAACTCTGCAACAAACCGCAACACAAGCATGGCAATGGCATAGGTTTTTCCAGTTCCGGCACTTGCCTCCACAACATTCACACCACGGTTCAGGCTTGCAGAGGCCGCATCAAATGATTTAAAGTTCTCTAACATCAGCCATCTTCCAGATAGATTCATACAACCAGTCAGCCATTTCCACAAACTCCGCTCCAAAGAGGCTGTCTATGCTCTGCCCCTGGTACAGTACATCCCATTCAGCTTCAAAGCCTTTTTCCAGGGATCTTTCAAAGGATGCCACTGCTTTCAAGAGAGGATCGCCTTTTCTGCCTGCTTCATTTTTTTCACGTTGTCTGGCATAGGCAAGGGCTGGTTCCAATAAGAGCATGGATGGTGTCTGCCGGCCTTGAAGAAAAACAGCAAGCAGTTGCTGTAGATCCTTCAGGCTGGCAGACCCGGCCTCAAACAGGAGCTCAAAATCTTTTGCAAGGAGTCTTGTATCTCGTGCCTGATCACAACAGACCGCAGACAGGCAATGGTGCAGCCAGGCAGTCATAATATCCTTTGCCTTCAAATTGGCATACCGAAAGAGAAACGAGCCATTCTCATACAGGCACCCGAGTTGTCCGCACAAATGCAAGCCATCAAGCTGCACATCAACAAACCTGTCCTCCTCACGTCCAATATCCTGTTGCTCCATCACCCGCGCCAGAAATGTCTGCTGCTCTTGCTGAGTTTTTTCAAAACCTATCTGACCCGGTGTACCAAGCATCCATTGTCCTGCGGTCTGCACCTGCTGGCGAAGCTGGCCCCACTCTTTGCCACCCAGTCTTCCGCTGATCAAATCCTCTTCCAGCAGATACTTCTGCAGGGAATCCAAGACAAAAGGTTCATGTTCTTCCAAAGAGGAGATACTGTTGCCGGGGCGGATACCCAATATACGTTGAACAAAATATTTTTGTGGATTCCCGAAAAAAGCAAACAGTTCAGCAACAGGAACACCTTCTCTCTTCTGCTCCTCTAAACTTCCCTGCCACCAGGGGTCAGGCAAAGCATCCTTCTCCTGCAAAGCACAGGCAACGCCAAACAAACTTCTGTCATAAGAGAAGAAATCATTGCTTCCGGAAAAATAGCTTTTGGAAAAGCCCTGCAAGGGGTGACATTCAGTCAGTGCATCTATTCCATAGAACTGGACAACCTCAAGCAACTCAGAAACAACAACTGAAGGAGGCAATGTGTCATTGCTGCGGATGGACTGGCCCACATAGCTGACATACAAACTCTGTCTGGCCGAAAGTATTGCTTCCAGAAACTGGTATCTGTCATCACTGCGCCTGGAGCGATCTCCAGGAAGAAACTGCACGCCCAGAAGATCAAAGGGCGGATGACGATCATTTTTCGGAAAAACAGTATCGTTCAAGCCAAGGAGGCAGACTTTCTGAAAAGGAATGGAGCGCATGGGCAGCATGGAACAAAAGGTCAGCTGTCCACGCAGAAAACCGGAGCTTGATTTTTTTTCTGTGGCTGCATCTTCCACCCAGGAACGAATGACTTCAAAAGAGAGCGTTCCCTGATGAAGGCTGCCATATTCCTGCCCAAGATCAGTCAATATTCTATACAATTCCAACAGACTGTCATCTCCATCAGCCACAAACAGTCTGTCTCCATATCCGGAAAGTATGTCAGCCCATTGCTCCAGGGTATGGAATCTCGAAAATGCATCATGTGCCTGTTCCAGAATCTCACAAAAAGAAGACAGCCCGCCAAGGGGTGCTGCCATGCCTCCCTCTATGTCCTGATAGGGCAAAACCCCGTCAACTTCACTCTCTCCAGACACTGCATAGCCCATCAGTAAGCGATCAATGCCACTTCTCCAGGTACATTCTTCCTTGCCCGGCAAGCCCAGTTCCTGTTTGTGTTCAGCCGTTAATCCCCAGCGAATCCCTGACGAAAGCACCCAGTGACGAATCAGCTCAAGATCATTTTCACGGATCTCAAAACGTGAATACACCTCCTCTCTTTCCAGAAGATCAAGCACCTCACTCCAGCCAAAACGACCGGAACAGAGAGTTAAAAACTGGAGAAATACAGCGATCAACCTGTTGCTGAGTGCCGGATTCCTGTCTGCAATCGAATGTGGAATGTCATGGAAAACAGCAGGAATAAGACCACTGTAATCCTGAATGTCAGGAGCCATGACCACTATATCTTTCAGCGTAAGATCAGGGTCATTATCCAGCCAGTGCAGAATGCGATCTTTCAGAATCATCATCTCCCGGTGGGGCGAGTGCGCAGAAACAACAGCCAGTGAATCGTCTTTTGGCGGTGATGCTTTCTGTTTTTGCCGGCTGAGCACCCCCTTCAGCAGATCAGACTGCAGCCTGTGGAGCAGGCAGGGATCCGCCTCATCAAGGGGATCATCAAAGCTTTTAAACTCCCCTGCACATTCAATATCCTGCAGGAGCATATTCTGAAAGTCTCTCCCCTGCTGCCCCAGAGAAGCAAGCAGGGGATGGCTTGGGTTTTGACTATCCTCCACCTGCTTTCCCTGTCGCAGTGATGCAATATTTTTCCTGAGCTGTGTCTGTTGTGTCACCTGTTCCGCCCAATAGGTTTCACAGGGCAATAAAAGATAAAAATGTACATCACAGTGCCTGGCCAGTGCCTGCAGACAACTCAGAAAAAGAGGAGGAAGGCTGTGCAGCCCAAAGACGGAAAGCCTTTCAGGTAAAACAGATGAAAAATCATCACTTCCGCTCAAGAGAGTAATCAGATCACGAAGAAACACGCCCCGATGGTGCGAATGACCGATTGCCTGGTGCAACAGATTCCAGAGTTCCATCTGAAAGCCTTCAGTGGAATGATCAGTGGAACATTTCCCCTGCTCCCAACCATCAATCATCTGCAGCCGCATGATCTGATACTGATCATAAACATATGCCAGTTGTCGGGCAAGCTGATACCGTTTCATTCCCATACTGTCTGATGCAAGGTAATGGCTGAGCAGAGCGAACTGTTCACCACTCACCCGGCGCAGGATAGTTTCCAGATGCCAGCAGACCTTTTCCCGCGCATACTCTTCCGACCCGGAACCCATCCCCAACCAATCCGCCATCAGCGTAAAAAAACGGGTGGGCAGCATATACTTATAGTTGCACCAGGAAGTAAAACGGTGAGCCAGCTGCTGGGAAAGCATACGCTCCATTCCCTGACTCTGGATCAGAAAATATTCGGGGCTGAAAGGATCGCGATCTTCATCCAGACTCAGTACTTCAGAGAGCTGGCGGATCAAATTTTCAGTTCTGTTTGAAAGGTGGAGATAAAACATAAGATAACGAAATTTTATTGTATTATTTAAAAGATAATGTCACGTCCCCCATGAAGGAAACACACAGTCCGAGGCTAAGCAACAGAAAATTTTTATTGCGCCGCAGAACAGATGTTACGAGTATAAAGTACAAATTTTAACATATCGAAGAGTTTGCGCAGGTAAGCGAGGCACGAGACTTCGAAAGTGCCTTCTCGAAAAGGCTTTTAACCACCGCCCCTTAAAACCGCGACATATCTTCCATTCTTTAGTGCCTTACTCCTGAAAAGCTGTCACTTTTTTTAGTACCCCCTTGAGGGGTATAAAAAACAAGGAAATGGAAAGTTCTATTAAAGTTAACAAGTTGAACATACCAACAAGGCACTTATCCAGTGAACTGAACTGTTTCCGGTTGAACCGGGTTAGTGCCTTACTCCTCGAAAGCTGTCATAAAAAACAAGAAAATGAAAAGTTCGATTAACGTTAGCAGGTTAGACATACCACCAAGGAGCCTGTCCGAGAATAGGCATTTCTTCTCAAATCGAGGCATTTTGAAAAAAATAAGCACAGGCATATAGTTAATATTCCGAGCATTATTTTTTCAAAACAACGAAGAGTTGGGGAGAAAGGGCATTCTCGGACAGGCTCCAAGGCACTTATGCCGGCTTACCGTTCATCACCGGTGTTAGTTTCATTTTATCTTGACATTTACCCAAATGGGTGGCAAAATTATAAAAAAAATGAATGATTATTCATTTATCGGCCCTTTCCATTGTTATTTCGAGTCATTACTCGCAACTGACTTTTTGACAAAATAGCAAATATGGATAAAAAAAGGCCACTCGATTCAATACTTTATACTGAATTTAAAAAATTGAATCCTTAAAGGCATACAAAATAAAAAAGGAGGGAAAAAAGCTGATTGAGTGCATTGAGGCTTCGTTAACTATTCGATGCGATCTGCACTGCTGATGTAACAGAGGAAACTGCTTGACTTAATTTCTTTTGAAAATGGGGGAAAGAAGAAATGTCTAAAAAATTGTTACTCGCCGCCGCCTGTCTTGTGCTGATATATGGGTGTGCGGAGATGCGTGAACAACGAGCGATGGTACTCAAGGCGCCATCTGTCTCGCCGGATGCACAATATGTTGATTCGGAAACCTGCCTCGAATGCCATGAAGATTTTGCGCATGACGGGCACAATGTCCATATGAAACTTGCTGAGTTTGAGGCTGCAACCTACCGTCATGGTTGTGAATCCTGCCATGGTGCAGGTTCTATACATGCCGACTCCGAGGATCCCGAGGATATTCTTCGATATGGAGAAGAAGGGATGTCTGAAACAGAAGTTTCTGCAGTCTGTATTACCTGTCACCAAAGTGGTGAGCAGATGAACTGGTCTAACTCTGAACATGCATTCGAGGGCCTGGCCTGTACATCCTGCCACACAATCCATCATAATACCCAGCATAAACTGATTAAAGACAGCGAGATTTCACTCTGCGTAAGTTGTCACCAGGATCAGAAAGCTAAAATGCATTTTCCTTCCCACCATCCTTTAAAGGAAGGATACATGACCTGTGACAGCTGTCACAATCCTCATGGTACCGCCAATCTCGAACCGGGTATGATCAAAACCGACGAGCGTCTGAATGATCTCTGTTTTGAATGTCATGCACGTTATCAGGGACCATTTGTCTTTGAGCATGCTCCTGTTGCGGAAAGCTGCCTGGAATGCCATGATCCTCATGGAACGGTGGCAAATAATCTGTTGAAACAAAACGAACCCTTTATCTGCCTGCAATGTCATGAAGGTCATTTTCATGCGGCCCGTACCGGACTAACCGGCTTACGGACCGAGTATAAACCTGGAAAACCCATTGCTGGAACCAGAAATGCCTATGACCTGGATGCCAACGGCCAGCCAACAGAACATTTTGTGCGTGGCTATGGAACAGATGACTGGGCAAAAGGTATGTTGACAAAATGTACAACCTGTCATCAATCCGTGCATGGTGCTGATGTTCCGGCCCAGGCAGGAGCGTTGCATGGTACAGGACTAACCCGTTAAACAGGAGGCAGATATTATGAAGAAATAC
Organism: Thermodesulfobacteriota bacterium; assembly: GCA_034722915.1. Taxonomy (GTDB): domain Bacteria; phylum Desulfobacterota; class Desulfobulbia; order Desulfobulbales; family Desulfocapsaceae; genus Desulfocapsa. The sequence goes on from JAYEOK010000078.1 coordinate 36,078, forward strand.
TATAAATACGGTATCGTTCTTGTCGGGATGGCTTTCCTGGCACCGAGCGTATCCGCAGTTGCTGAAGAAGACGGAGCCAGCCATGTCGAGGCCTCTGCCTCCCTTGGTTTCTCCTTAAATGATACAAATGACAGCAAATCAAGAGCCGCAGAATACAGTAGTGTAGCAGATGAGGATATCCTGCCGATATTTGGCGCCTCGCTGTTTGTTGAAGGTGAAAAAACTGAATTTAATTTTCACGGCATGTATTTAGATGACAATGACATGGAGTTTGAAGGTCATTTTGATTATGACAGGATATTCGGTGTTGAAGGTGGTTTTCAAAAATTCTACCACCGCCTTGGCCAGGATGAACTTTTACATATCCAGGCCTCCTCGGCAGCTGCCGGACAGGGTGCCCAGTTATGGCACACATATGAATATGCGCCACGCTGGAATGTCAATGCCCAGGATGCTCCGAATCAAAAATTTGGTATCAGCTGGTCCGAGTGGGAAGCAACAGGTGTGATTCGTTTGCCTAATGTCCCCGGCCTCCAGATGGGACTTCACGTCAAGGAGCAAACCCGCAAAGGTCATTCTCAGGCCATGGCCATGAGCAAATGCGGCTCATGCCACCTCGTATCCCATAAAAAACAAGTCGAGGAACACACCTGGGATATCAAGCCCTTTATTAAGGCTGATCTTGGACAGCTGTCTCTTGAATATAATTTTCTCTATCGAAAATTTGATAATGACAGTGACCCTGAATATAACCTCTATGATCCGGCTAGCCATCCTTTTGATCCTTCTTCCGACAAATACGGTGGCGTAAACTATGATTTCCGTGATGGCCCTCTGGAAATCGCCCGCGTTCCGGAAACGGAAAAATATGTGCATACTGCGAAAGTAAAATATGACATTGACGCGTATCAGGATGTCTTTGCCAGTTATATCAATGCCAAAACCACCAATACCAGCGTCGATGACTTGTGGCGAACTGCAAATGGCGGAAGCACCGATGAACTGGAAATGGACTACAACGCAGGTATGGCCAGCTGGACATCCAGGCTGACCGACGAGGTAAAAGTCAGCGTAAGCGGTCGATATCAAAATATTGATGCCGATGATGCCACCTGGACCCTTAAAGGGAAAACAGGATCGCCGGCCGATGACAAAACCTATAGCCGCGAATCTGACGAAAGCCGCGACATTTATAAACTCAAGGCTGATGTCGTATACCGTGCTCTCGCTGATTTGACATTGAGAGGAGAATATGAATTTGAGTCGATTTCCCGGGATAACACTGATTTCCTCCTGGAAAAAGACAACGATTTTCATAGAGTCAAGGCAAAAGCCCGCTGGCGGGCAGCCCGTGGTCTGAATTTCAATGCCAGTTATAAATTCACCTATGACACCAACCCCTACACCTTTGAAGATGCGGCATATCCAACTCATATTGATTTAGGAGTCAACGATCAGGGGTACTGGGATGGATATATCAATGATCCTATCAGGGGAATATATGCGGAAGGGGCATCAAGAACTGCAACAAGATATCCCTATGGTGATTATGTCTATGGGGTCAGAACTGACAACTTGTCAGCTGCACCTGAGTATGGCAATCAAATAAAGCTCAAAATGAACTGGATTCCCACAGACAGCGACATGTTTGTTGACGCTTATGTGAAGTATGACCGTGGAGTCAACGATCAGGATCTCGAGTATAAGTATAAGAATCAGATAGTTGATGCAGGAACAGATCTAACCTATAACCCTATGCAAAACCTGTCACTTACTGTTGGATATAATTATTTCAGCAGAAAGACGGATTCAGAGTTTTACATACCGTATTATCATGGCTGAGGTGGCATTTTATCGGACGAGGTTCGTCCGTACAAATCTGACATGAACTATGAAGATGACGTACACACACTGATGGGCACAGCGACCTGGAAGGCCATGGATAAACTGGACCTTACCTTTGGTCTTGCCTATTCAATGGCTAAGAGTAAAATGAAGGACGTCGATTTTTACAGTGATCCCCATACCAATGGTGATCGTTTAGATACCTTGACAGGTTGGAAAGGCACCTATAACGTGGCCAACACCAATAACATGGAAGGATACTCCAAGCTGGAATACAACACCGTTGATTTCGATGTTGAAGCACTGTACTCTCTTGCCGACAACATCGACCTGACTGTCAAATATATGATCACGGATGTCGATGATTCGGAAGATTATGTGTATGGCGATGAAAGTGGAATGTATCAATCATTATTTACATGGGTGACGTATCATTTTTAAGCCCATGGTGTAGTAAACAAGGGTACTGAGTATCCTGTGAGGCTGGTGTGAATTCATTTCGCACCAGCCTTTTTTTTGTGCTGTGTAACTTTTGGGTAGATACCTGTCAAACCAGGAAACCTGCCAAGAGCCTACAAAAATAAACAGCAGATTGCCTCTTCGCTTCTTCTTGATAATTTATAATTAAAAAACCGTGGTTTTCCGTCCCTGCCTTTCAACAGGTTTGGCTTTCTCTAGATACAAAAAAATCAACTCCGTGATAAAAAGCCTCCCGGACAAAATTTTCCGACCCTTTAAATATATTTGAATTACCATTCCAGTATCTTAAACGCCGCCTTTCTTTAATATATAAATCTGGTATCCTGCTCTTGGGAAACCCGTAAAAAATTCAACCCATACTGCTCCCTTTACCATGCCAATACGTATTGCAAGCCCTGACGACCTGCAGCAAATTGTCACCATCTACAATCAGGCAATAGCAGATGGAAACTGTACAGCGGACACCCATTCACTCACCGTGGCAGAACGACAGGACTGGTTTGCCGGCCACAGCCCTGACAAATACCCGATTTTTGTGAAGGAGGAAGATGGTGTTATGACGGGATGGTGCAGCTTGAGCGCCCATCGTCCGGGCAGGATAGCGCTCAGGAATGTTGCTGAAATCAGTTACTATGTGGACAAAAACCACAGGGGCAAAGGGGTTGGCAGGCAACTCATGGAACACGCCCTGCAGCAGGCTCCGAAACTCGGACTTCACAATCTTTTTGCCATCCTGCTTGATATCAATCTGCTCAGTGTCGCATTTCTTGAAAAAAATGGTTTTTGCAGATGGGGACACTTGCCGGATATTGCAGAATTTCCGGATAAAACTTGCGGCCAATATATCTACGGCCGCAAAGTGTAACCCGTGCTATTGCACAAGGCCTCCGCCAGTATAGTCATAAATTCCATAGACAAGACCGGCAAAAATGCCTATGGTGAAAAATAATCTCAGCCGCTGGGGCCAGGGAACTTTTTCCCCCTCTGCCATATACTGGATAACGGACACCGCAACAAAGGTGATCCCAATCACATACGGAGATGTCAACAGAATCTGTTTGCCGGTTGCCAGTATGCTGGTCAATGGGTCTGAGGCAAGGCGCAGATTAAAGAGTACATACACTGCTGCCGTAACATAAAATGATACACTACTATTCTTCTTTCCTTTGGTCGTTTCCATATGCAATCTCTTAATAGTCTTTATTTTCCCGAAACAGCCCTGCCCCATCATCTGCGAAACTGTCTTCTCCTGCTTCCTGAAACCCTGCACCTGCTGCAGCCGGTAGAACCTGCAGACAAGGAAACAGAACCATCAACAGAGAGTGATATTTTCATGGAACAGGGCAGATGTCAAGTCCATACTCCATCTCTGCTGGGTAAAAACAGGGATCGATTCATGGCTCTGCTGGAAGAGATCAGGAGCAGGAAGGATGACTTTGCCGAGCAGCTGAGCAGTCTCACCCTGGCTCATCTCTCACAGGAACAGGGCTCAGGAGAGCACAGCCATCAGGCTGTCATGAGTTCCCTCCTGAATGGCCAGGTGCCCGCTGACAGTGATTCGGAAGAGGAAAGCCAACAGGCCGCACTGTGGCAGGCTCGTCTGGTCCTGGCACTGGCTGAAACTCTTGATAAAGAGGAAGCAGAGCTGGCAATACAGCTCTCAGACATTGACGCCAATGAACTGGCCCTTTTTCAGGATCTGAAAGGTGGGGCAGAGCCGGATTCAACTGATGAAGACACTCCATTTGCTGAACTGATGCGTATCAAGGCAAGGCTCAGCCAGCCACGCCCCGGAACTGTTAAAAGACGGCTCCAGGCATGGAAGACCCTGTATGCATCCGGTACACTGCCTGAACAGTACTGGTTGTGGATGACAAGTCAGGAAGAGACAGCCGAACTCCTCATCAGCGATTACGAGACAAAAAGCGGCCGCAACTCTGTGCCGCTGCTCCTTCTCGATCTTCCGGGACAGATCTATATGAGGGAAAAAGATGCCCTTGAGAGTATCAAAGACTTTCAGGAAAAAGCAGCAAAAGTACGTCAGGATATCACGGAACAGCTGACAGCCATTGTCAACAAGGGACATCTTGATACTGTTGACCCCGTGGCCCTGCTCCCTGATGCCGGACTTCTGGCACAGGACTGGAATGATCTGATTGAGTATTGCTTCCCGGAAAAACGATTTGGCCGTAAAAAACTGGATCTCCAGTTTATGGCAAATATTTCACTGGATCAACTCGTTCGTAATGGGAAAGAAGATGGCACAAAAAATTCACTTTGCCACGGGATTGTAGCTCTCTTTCGGGAGTAAACAAAAAAACAACGCACCCATAAATAATCACAAGTGCTGCAAATTCGCACCCCAAGAGCACTTTCTTCGGGGCGCGAACGAGCGTAGTTGCAGTACCTGTGCTTATTTATTACAGCAGGTGTAGGGGTTTATGGTTAATACCGGACAGGATGCAGTCTTCACAACCTTATCTGCCACACTGCCGAACATAATTTTTTCCAGCCCCTTATACCCATGGGTTCCCATGGCAATTATCCCGTCTTCCTGCTCAGCGGCAAAGGTCGTAATCTGTTCTGCGACATCACCCACCAAAACTTTTCCAATTACCCCGGTCACCTCTGTTCCCTTGGTAAACTCCTCCAGTTCTTGGGAAAATGATGCCATTCTTTCCTCTGCCTGGGTAAAGAGATCCTGCTCAAAATCAGGAATGGACATCTGGGGAACAAAAAATCCTGAATAATCTTCAAACTTTTGCACAACAAACAGCAGCACCAGGTTTGCCTTGAAACTTCGGGCCATAAAAGCTGCCGTCTCTGCAATCAACTTGGAATTGTCTGAAAAATCAACGGGAGTCACTACATTCTTTACTACTTCGATTCGATTCATGGCATCTCCTGATTTAAAATTAATGATTGTTACCTGCTTAATTTTCACATATTTTTCTATCCGGCACAAGCCTTTTATACTTTAAATGTATCGATTTACAGAAGCTTTACAGATAAAAAAGATCTATCGATGGTTGAGTCCTGTGTAAGGTTGGGTAGAGCCTAATCCTTAGGACACCCTCCTACTTACCAAACAAACTTTTCAAGCCCTGATCCAAAAGCGACTTGACGGGATCCTTTTTCTCTCCCTGCTTCGCATCTCCATCATCCTTATCCAACTGTTTCTGTATTTCGTCCATGAGATAGGATTTAACTTCTGATTTAAAAAGTCCAACCACATCGGCCTCTTGTTTCAACCCGGAAAATGTACCATGGATCTTGTAAGGAATGACAAATTTACTGTAATCAGTTTTCCCTGATTTGTTGTTTCGATCCATGCCGCGGAGGAGGGAAATCTTAAGAAGATAATCTACATATTCTTCACCTAAATCAACTGTACCACTTCCGCTGACATTCATCAGATCAGATGATGCTTTGAGATCATGACTATACAAGACTCCTTCTTTGATCACTCCACTGACACTGATCCGGGCAAATCCAGTGGGTTCGTCTTCGGCATTCCGCACTACCACTTCGCCATCATAAAGGGCCTTGGCCTGACGAATGACCTGGAGGATATGCAGCTTTTTAATAAGCCCATTTTCAAGGGCAAGGTTCATTTTTCCGTTTGCCTGGCGCATCAATTGTTTCTGACTGTTGCCACTGGTATCCACTTGCAGAGAGAATACGGCAGCCCCTGTTACTTCTTCTTTTCCTGTCAGGTCATGGAGCAACGGGCCCACCTGAACATGATCAAGCTCCTGTTTAATTGCAAGTTTTGGTGTTTTACCGCGCACATCCAGAGTAGATTCCAGCATAATGGAACCATCATAAAGGTTTGCCTGAAAAGGTTTCAAGGCAAGAAGCCCATCTTTGCCTTCTGCCTTGAGCGTGACTTTAGTCAGCTCAGCTCCACTGATCTTCATGGAATCCACCATGAGATCAAGATGAAACTGCAATCCCCTGAGAAGTTCCACTGGAAAAAGAGGCTGCAGGGATGCTGCCTTTGAAGATGCCCTGGCTGCACCATTATCTGCGGTTTTTGCCGCAACCTTGTCACCTGTATTGTTTTCCTCTGCTGCCACAGCAGCTTCAGCTTGCTGAGGGGCAACAGCATAACGATCAAGATCAAGACGATCAAGATGCAGCTGAAAATCATAGGCAGGCTGTTTGAGATCAGTCAGGACAAAGTCGCCGTTTGCATGGGCACCATCAAAAATAGCCTGGATGGCTGAAACAGTAATTTTGTTCCTGTCCCCCTGAAACTCACAGGAAAATCCAAGCTGCTGCAATGCAGATTCATCTTTCCAGGCAGGCTGGGAGAGCTTATTCTGTTCCAGAAATTTCCCGGGAGAAAACTCAGGGATCTGAAGACTTCCACTGAAGACAGGATCTGCGAAATTCATGATTTCCGCCTTAAGCATAATCGCCAGATCCCTGCTGCGCAGGGTAACGTCTTCGAGCTTTGCATTTTTTCCGGCGTAATCAATAAAAGCACTGGCCGCAAGTGTAACTTCGCTCTCCTGCAGACCAAAGCCCTTAATTAAACTGACGAGTGACAGATTGTCCAATTGAATTGTTCCGGCCGCAAGAGCAAGGGTCACATCTGTTTCAAGTTCGTTCACAACAGAAAGAACACTGTTATGGCTGCCGGATGAAGTCAGGGTGAAGCCGGATTGCAGATGAAAGGGCTGTCCGTCCTGCACATGACCGGCATGTATACTGAAATCTTTCAGTTCAAAGCGTTTATCTGTCTGCTGATCTTCATAACGAACATTAATTTTTGAGAATTCAAGCCCTTCCAGTTCCAAAGCGGGGACCTTTGTTTCTTTCCCTGCTGCCTGCGGAGCAGAATCAGAAGCATTGTCCTGCCCGGTGGGAGGAGAAGTCGCAGGATCACCGGGGAGTTCCCAGTTTCCTTTACCCGCCTTATTGCGGATTAAATGACAATAGCCCCCATGAAGCTGCAGCCTCTGAATGACCAGTTTTTTTTCACGAAGCAGTGGCAAAAGAGACAGTTCAACCCTTGCCTCTTCACTGCTCAGAAGTGTCACCTCCGGAAAATCAGGGCCCGAATGGACCAGAACCTGCCCCAATGAAAAAAGGACATCAAGACGTGGGGACACATGCAGCCCGATATCTCCTGGAATTTCTATTTTATAGCCACTGCTGTCATAGACCAGATCACTGATTTTATCTTTATAGTCATTGGGATCAATGATCATGGGCAGCAGCAGAATAAGTCCTGCAAAAAGTACCACACCAGCCAACAACAAACCACAGATCCATTTTATTGCGCGTTTCATGGAAGCTCCCCTTTACATAAGGGCTCGGTAAAAAATAACTTGGACTTTCCAATTCGTAACTGCACCACATCTTCAGCCGATTTTATATATTCACAATCCTCACGTAGCCAGCTACGCTGCGGTTGTGAATATATAAAATCG
>JAYEOK010000079.1:0-16554 GCA_034722915.1 Thermodesulfobacteriota bacterium
CCTTCGGGAGCGCCATGGGAACTCTATCTTCCTGAAACAAGACGCATCGCATAGGTTACTATAGCGCCACGCCTTGTTTCAGAAAGCTACAGCCCCCATGACGCTTGCAGGATTTAGGTATAAATATTTTATTTTTGAAAATATATGAAAATTGCTCTGGTTCAGACAAATCCGGTGATTGGTGATTTTGCCTATAACAGCCGTAAAATTATTGATGCCTGTCATAAAACTGTGGAAAAAAATTGTGCCCTTGTTGTTTTCCCGGAACTTGCGTTGTCAGGTTACCCCCCTCATGATTTACTGGAACGGCCTGTTTTTCTTGAAGGTCACGATCAGGCGCTATTACAGCTTTGTCGGGAATTGCCGAATATTGATGTGCTGATTGGCTGCATTGAACAGCGGAGTACACAAAGCAGGGGAAAGAAGTTGTATAACAGTGCCTTTCTGATACGCAATGGTTGCATCAGGTATCGGGTGCGAAAACAGTTACTGCCCACCTATGATGTTTTTGATGAGAAACGCTGGTTTGAGCCGGGCATTGCCTCCGGTGTGATTGAATGTAAGGGCTTGCGTTTTGGGGTCACTGTTTGTGAAGATATCTGGCACTCAGAGATTGATGAGTATGGATCTGATCCGGTGGAGGTATTTTTTTCCGGCCCTGAAGGTATTGATTGCCTTATTAATATTTCTGCTTCACCCTTTCAGCGGGAGAAAGAGTCTGTTCGTCACCGTTTGTTTCAAACAATCTGTGTGCGCCATCATGTTCCTTTACTCTATGTGAATCAGGTGGGCGGACAGGATTCTCTTCTTTTTGATGGGCGCAGTATGCTCATGAATCAGGAAGGAGAGATCAAGGCAAAGTCACTCGGTTTTGTTGAAGATTTGCTTATTGTTGACAGTGAAAACTGGAGCGGCTCTCTCCATGAACCCATAGAAGAAGATGGGCTGGCTGCAGTGCATGATGCCCTTGTTATGGGCATCCGTGATTATGTCGGGAAATGTGGGTTCCGCTCTGTTGTGCTCGGTCTTTCCGGTGGTATTGATTCTGCCCTTACTGCAGCTCTTGCAGTAAAAGCACTGGGTGCCGGGAATGTTTTTGGTGTGGCTCTGCCATCTCCGTACAGTTCTGATGATTCCATGGAAGATGCGAAAGCTCTGGCGGGGAATCTTGGCTGCAGGTTTGAAGTGATTCCCATCAGCGATCTTTTTATTTCTTTTCAGGACACCCTTCGGCCCCTGTTTACTGCTTCTCCTTCCACTCCTGCTGATCTCACTGAACAAAATCTTCAGGCACGTATCCGTGGAAATCTGCTCATGGCCCTGTCCAACAAGTTTGGTCATCTCCTGCTTTCCACCGGTAATAAAAGCGAGATGGCAGTGGGGTATTGCACTTTATACGGCGATATGAACGGGGGACTTGCTGTTATTTCAGATGTTCCCAAGCAACTGGTTTATGAGCTGTCCCGTTTTATCAACAGAGAAAAAGAAATTATTCCCCTTCGTACAATCACCAAAGCACCCACAGCTGAGTTAAAACCTGATCAATGTGATCAGGATGATTTGCCGGATTATGAAATTCTTGATCAGATTCTGGAACTGCATCTTGAAGAACATCTTGGGGTAAAAGAAATTACAGATCGTGGATTTGCAAAAGAACTGGTGCGAGATGTCCTGCGTCGGGTACGCCTGAACGAGTATAAACGTAAGCAGGCCCCCATGGGCTTGAGGGTAACCAGCAAGGCCTTTGGCTATGGACGAAGGGTGCCCAATGCGCAGAATTTTCAAGATTGTTAAATGAGCAGAGCAAAAAAAAAAGGCAGTGGGAGCTGGACCTTTAGAAAACAGCTGTTTCTGCTTCTGCTCCTCATTGTTGTCGGGATGCTGATTGGCCGGGAACTGCTGACTGATCGTCCTGACCAGGTGCATATCACCACCAGTGGCCGCATTGATATGTGTCTTGCCTGCCATAAGAAAGAGAAGCTTGATCCGGCCCATGATCCACGGGTCATTGGCTGTGCCGCCTGTCATCTGGGTGATGCTCTGGCCATTGATAAAGAGAAGGCCCATCAGGGGATGGTTATCAATCCCGGTGATTTACGGGTTGTGGAGAAAACCTGCGGTATTGAGGGCTGTCATCCCACGGATGTGAAAAAAGTAATGAATTCCCTTATGGCCACAAACCGTGGAATCATCGGTACACTGCTTTTTTATTGGGGGGAAACTGATTCTCAGAATACTGACCTTACGGTGAAACAACTGATTGACAGTGGTGAGACCTCCCTTGCACTCGATTATTTCCGTAAGCTTTGTGCTACCTGCCATCTCTGGAAACAGAAGAATGATCTTCCAGGGGCACCCGATTTTTTTAATGAAAAGGGCGGTGGTTGTTCAGCCTGTCATTACCTTTTACCGGAAGGTCAGGAACGGCAGGGAGTTGCGGGTTTTGACGACGAACAAAAAGCCAGGGAGCAGATAATCCATCCACTGATTATCAAAAAAGTGGACGAGGAGAACTGTATTCGTTGTCATAATCGTTCCGGCCGCATCGGGATTTCCTATACAGGTATCTTTGAATCTGAGGGCTATGGCACTCCCTATGAACACGGGGGAATGAGTTCAAAACAGTTGCCGGGACAGCGCTTTTATCTGGAGATTGCAGAAGACATTCATCATCAGAAAAAAATGGCCTGTATCGATTGCCATACCCGCAACGAGATCATGGGAGATGGCACCAGTTATTCCCATTACGAAGAGCAGTTTGAAATTTCCTGTGAAATGTGCCACTCGGGAAATCCCGGCATTACCCGGAAGGGTGAGCCTGTCACCAATATTTTTTACAGAGATGGAAAGTTTCAGATGACAGGACGGGTAAATGACAAGATCTATCCCCTGGCTGTCCCTAAAAAAGGAGTCTGCGATTTCAAGGGACATAAACGGGTAACCTGTGAGGCCTGTCATTCAACATGGGTTCCGCAATGCTACGGCTGTCATGCAAAACGTGATGAGACGCAAACACATCTGGATAAGCTTAGCCTTAAAGAGACTGCAGGGATGTGGGAAGAAGGCAGATCGTATATCCGCTATGAAAAACCCATGCTTGCGGTGTGGAAAGATGAGGTGGTTATCGTGACTCCCGGTTGTCAGGATATCGTGACCCTGATTGACAAAGACGGGAATGTCGAAGGTGGCTTTAATCGCTTTACCATGGCGGCTATTAACCCTCATACTACTCAGGCACAGGGGAGAAGCTGTGCTGACTGCCATCAGTCCACTAAAACTGTGGGCCTGGGGGAAGGCACTGTTTCGGTAGACAACAATGGTAAATGGTCATTCTTTATCCTTGATCAGGGAGTGGATACCCTTGACGGGCAAACCGTGCCTTTTGATGCTTTTGTCAATATTGAAGGTGAGGCTCTGCAGCATGGTTCCCGGCCGGATTTACGCCCCTTTAATAAAGAGGAACTTCAGAGTATTCTCCGGGTTGGTCTTTGTGTCGGTTGTCATGACCAGTATGAAGATTTGATGTGGAAGGATTATACTAACACCGGTGATGAACGGTAAGCCGGCATAAGTACCTTCACCAAATTCTTTTCAAAAAAACACGAGATAAGCGTAGACTTCGAAAGAATTTATAAGGTACTAACACCGGTAAACGGTAAGTGAGGCCGGCACTCATTTCAGTACCCCCTTGAGGGGTATAAGTGCCTTGGTAGTATATTCAACCTCCTAACTTTAAAGCCTTTTTCGTTTTCTTGTTTTTTATGACAGGAATTAAGGAGTAAGGCACTAACACCGGTGATGAACGGTAAGCCGGCATAAGTACCTTCACCAAATTCTTTTCAAAAAAACACGAAAAGAATTTATAAGGTACTAAAGAAACAATATGTCCAAGGATGGATAATACTGGTGATGAGCGTGCAACAGAAAAAAAAATTTAATGATGCCATTTTCGTTGTTACTGAAGAACGATTTTGTCCGATCTATAATGTTGGTGAAGAACTGAAGGTTGAGGATCTCTGTGCGATTCTTCCGGAAGCAAAGCCAGTCTGTATGGTACTGGTGGAAAAACTCATTGGAATAACAACCAAGAAACAGAGTTTTGAACGTTTCGCGCAACTCAATGCTCAAAAAGCCAAGTTTGACTGTGGGGGCTGTAAGGGGCTGATTCGTTTTGAATACAAAAAGAAAAAAGGATTTTCCACCCTTCAAATGAAGCTTCTTTCCCAGGCGGAAGAACGCAGGAGAAAACAGCATCTGGATAAGTTTTACAGTAAACTCCGGCATTTCCAGCTTTTCGAGTCACTTGATGATGATGCTCTGCTTGACTTGACGGAACTTTTGGATTTTAAAAAATACCCTAAAGATAAGGTTGTTTTGAAAGAGGGAGAGCCTGGAACCCACCTTTTTGTTCTCCTTTCAGGGAAAGTTGGAGTTATTGGTCATGATGGACAACGGCTTGCGAAAATGGGAAGAGGAGAAATTTTTGGAGAAATGAGTCTTCTTTCCGGTGATCCGGTCTCCTGTTCCATTCATTCGATTCATGAAACCGAAGCCGCACTTTTGAGTATTAAGAATTTCAAGCATGTTTTGAAAAAATATCCTGTTCTGCAGATTTTTCTTTTGAAGATGCTGGTGGATCGAGCTCAGGCCATGGCTCTGCGCTCTGGTAATATAACATCAGGTATGTCTGGAGAACTTGACGAGATTGGTATTGTTGAACTTTTTCAGCTGATTAACTCCAGCCAGAAGACTGGTACCATTGAATTAATTCTTGATGATGCCAAGGCTACAGTTCTTTTTAATGAAGGAGAGTTTGTGCGGGTACGATATAAAGAGCTTTCTAACAAGACTGCTCTTTTTGCCCTGCTGGGCAAGAAGAGCGGCCACTTCACCTATACCAAGGGGATCCCGTCAGGAATGGAGAGCGTTGAGCCTTTTGGAGGGTTCATGGGGGTGATCATGGAAGGCGTTCAATATGTTGACGAACAGGAATACGGTCTTTCCTGATTCTCACTGATGAAGCTTCCGTAAAGGTTTGATTTGTCAGGTTACAGAATACGCATGACCAGACTCCCGACCCCCTGTTCCACAAGGGAGAGCTTTTGGGCAAGGCCATAAGATAGATCCACATCTCTACCATCTATGTATGGGCCCCGGTCTGTGACCACAGCCCTCACCATTTCTCCGGTGTGGGTGTTTTTTAACTCTACCTCTGTTCCCAGAGGAATCTCTTTGTGGGCGATGGTGGCGGCGTGCATATTATAGATAGCACCATTGGCCATGGGTTTTCCGTGAAAATCTTTACCGTACCAACTGGCCACAACGGGTGCCTCTTCCGTACTTTCAGGGAGTCGAATTTTAATCTTCTGTCCGATCTGCAGGGATCTGGGATCACTTATTCCGTTATCGGCCATGATGTCTTTTACGTGGACGTGATATCTCTTCACAGCAAGTCCCCATAGGGTTTCCCCAGCCTGGAGAGTATGTTCTATAATCTGACATTGTCCTGCCTTCTGCTCATGTTGGGAAGGAGGACCGGCAGGGAGTGGAGCATCCATGGGCATGATCCTGTCTTGTGTTCTGGGGATAGAGATTGGATGAGAGCTTACCACCTCCGAATGTTGTTGTTGCTGTTCGGCTTTCTGCAGTGATTTCTGAAAAGAGTTCTCCACATTTATTGTGGCACCCTCTTTGAGAAACCAGTTGCCATTTTTCGTTGAGCGGCCGATAGCATTGGGATTGTTTTTGCGCAGTGTTGCCCAGTTTGTATTGAATTGTCCGGTGACTTCTGCGATGGTGTCGCCTTTTTGTACCTGATATTCAAGCATAAGTTGCCTCCTGTTTTTTTAAGAACAGCAATTCTTGTGCCATATGCTTATCTTATTGATAATATTTTGTTTGTTGCGGTGCCGGTATGTTTGCTTTCTTGCTTACTGTTCTTTTCGTCATATTATTGACGTTTGTTGAGGTTTATTTTACATATCCTTCGTTAAAACATGAAAGACTGTACGCAGTATGGATTTCTTCAGGTGATGCGTTGCAGCCGCTGAATTGTAATGCAACCTTTTTTCCTTTCAATTTTTCCCCTAACTTTATTGCAGCCATGAGGGTGGAAGCGCCGGCACCTTCAACATAATTTTGCGTGTAATAGCCTGCCAGTGCAATTCCCTCATATATTTCTGATTCAGATAAGACAACAAAGTCCTCTAAAGAATCTTTGTAAATTGAAAAAGGGATTTCATAGCCTGTTCCGGTAGCAAAACCACCTGCAAAGGTAGAGTTCGGAGCAGATTGTATCTTCCCTGATTTCCAGGATAAATAAGCAGCGTTGGAACGTTCTGCCTGAACTGCATAAATTGCTATTTCCGGATTAATACTTTTTAAAACTGTGACGGCCGCCGCAGCTTCACTTCCTGCTCCAATGGGAACAATGATCGCATCAAGATCTGGCATTTGTTCTATTATTTCAAGAAATTCAGTGCCAACGCCATTGATCAGGTGAGGCTCGTTGGCAGGATGTACATAATACAAATTGTTTTCATCAACTATCTCTTCAACAACCTTTGAGGCTTCTTCAAATGTTGTTCCCGCTTCTATGAGCCGTGCTCCGGTTGCACGAATCTTTCTGTTTTTTGCGGGATTATTGTTTTCCGGAACAACAATTGTGGCATCAATCCCAAACCAGGATGCTGTTGTGGCAACAGAGAGTCCATGATTGCCGGTTGAAAAGCTGATAACACCCTTAACAGCTGCCTGTTTAAGGTGATGCATGACATTAATTCCACCGCGTACTTTGAATGTGCCCGTTGGATTATGATTTTCGTGCTTTATATAGATTTCAGCATCGAACAAACTACACAGTTCGTTATATCGTGTCAGCTGAGTAGGAATCAGATATTCGTAGACAATCTTTTTTGCCTTTAAAATCTCAGTGAGGGAGACCGGATAGTTTTGATTTTGTTGCCGCATATTCAAATATCACCTGGAAGTGATGGGTGTCAGTTTTGTTTGTCGGGGGATTCCTGGCTTCTACGTTCTATGGCCCGTGGAAAGAGACTGAGGTCAGTATGGGGGAGGAAAGTGGAGGCCATGTAATGATCCTTGAAGGTAGGGATTTCAGAAAGTTCAAAGCTGGTCATTTTACGTACAACATTCACCACATCCTTGCGGATATGGTTGGAAAGTTCACTCATCCAGGCACCCATAAGTGAACCATTTCCCACATAGAGAACTGTGTCCGGATCTACTTCCGGAAGGAGCCCTACGGTCATGGCGCTGTCAAGATCAATGTAGGAACCAAAGCCTCCAGCCAGGATAATCTGTTCCAGATCGCTCACTTGGAGACCGACCTGTTCAAGGAGGGTGGCAACTCCTGCGAAAATTGCTCCTTTGGCCCGGATAAAGTTGTCGATATCCACTTCGTTCAGCACAATGTCGTGGCCGGCTGCACACTCATCTTTCCAGGCCAGCACATATTCAAAACCATTGCGGCCTTCACGGATACGGGGCGAGTCCAGGTCGTTAAACTTTCCACTCTGGTTGAGTACTCCATGTTCAAACAGAGTGGCAACTATGATGAGCAGGCCTGATCCGCAGATGCCAAGGGGCGCTTTGTCGCCTTGGGTGATATTCATCGGTTCCAGGGTTTCAGGGTTAAGGCTGAAGTCGCTGATGGCTCCATCGACCGCTCGCATGCCATGGGTGATTCCGCCTCCTTCAAAGGCAGGACCTGCCGAGCAGGCAGCACAGGCAAGCCATTCTCTGTTGCCAATGACAATTTCCGCATTGGTTCCAACGTCAATAAACAGAGTGAGAAGCTCGGTGCGATACATACCCGAACCCATCACTCCAGCCACAATGTCACCACCCACGTAACTTGAAATTGCAGGGAAGATGAGTGCCACGCAGTGGCCGGGGAGTTCCAGTCGCAGGTCGGTGGCGTGCAGAGGGGGGATGAAGGTGGAGACAGGGACATAGGGAGAACGCCTGATATTGTCCGGTTCCAGTTGCAGGAGGAGGTGGGTCATGGTGGTGTTGCCGGCAATGGTGATGGAATTGATCTCATCCCTGCTGATCACACCTTGTTCGCTTCCTTCCGGTGAGGCGGTCTGTTTCAGTATGGTTGTAATGATTTTATTTATGGCATCCACCACAAGTTCCTGCATCATGCCAAGTCCTTTGGGCTTTTCTGCATAAATTATTCTTGCAATGACATCTTCTCCATAGCTCATCTGGGGGTTGTAGCAGGAGTTTTTGGCCAGGATTTTGCCACTGTGAAGATCAAGCAATACGCCGTGAATAGTAGTGGTGCCGATATCAATGGCAAGACCAAAGTTGCGGTGATCCCATCTTCCTGGCTGGATGTTGAGCAGGTGGCTTTTGGATTTGTCATTTACAGGCTGTTCAAGGGTTACGGTGACCATAAAATCTTTTTCCCGCAAAGTACGTCTGATTTTTCGCATTACCGTTAGGTCGGCGACCAGTCTATGTTTGTTATGCTGATCGGCAAGTCCTTGAATCAGACGACCCAGGTCTGCCCGATTATCATGGATATTTGGTTGTGAGAGCTCCAGGCACAGCTTTTCCACGGGTGGATAGAAAATGCCTGCTTCTTTGAGATCCTCGATGTTGAAGACATGCATGCGGGCATGATGTCTGAGTGGAATGTCAGTGGCCAGCCCTCCTTTCTGTCGCCCTGATTCTTCCGGAATGCGAATGGTGACGTCCTGGTAAATCGTGGCAATACAGGCCTGACGATAGCCCCTGGCGAAATCTTTTTCTGAAAGTTTTTCGCTTCTGCCACCTTTAAGTTTGCCCTGTTCCAGGATCACTCTACATTTACCGCAGACACCGGCACCACCACAGGATGCGTTGATATGGACTCCCGATTTTCTGGCTGCTGTGATTAAACTTGTGCCGCTTGTAACAGCAATGCTTTTGTTTGCCGGAAGAAAGATGACAGTACAGGTGTCCTGGTTTTCGTTCATTGGGAAAACTCCATAACATCCATTGTTTTTAATTGGCTCAGACTGAAAACCGGACCATCCACGCATACCATTTTCCCGTCAAGATGGCAGTGACCACAGGTGCCCATACCACACTTCATATGGCGCTCAAGGGTGGTGAAGATTGCCTCATCACTGCAGCCCATAGCTGATAACTGTGCAATGACAAATTTAATCATGACAGGCGGTCCGCAGACCAGAGCTGTTGTGTTGTCTGTGAGCTTATAGTCTGGCAGTAGGTCAGTCACCAACCCCACATTTCCCTGCCAGTCTGTCTCAGTCTTATCAACTGTGAGCCTGCAGTCCACTCCCTGTTTCTGCCAATTGTTAACCGTACTTTGAAAGGCGATATCCAAGGGGGTTCTGCTGCCGTAGAGCAGGGTCATGCTCTGTACTGCGTCCTTTTCCACGCTACT
This sequence comes from Thermodesulfobacteriota bacterium, assembly GCA_034722915.1. Classification (GTDB taxonomy): domain Bacteria; phylum Desulfobacterota; class Desulfobulbia; order Desulfobulbales; family Desulfocapsaceae; genus Desulfocapsa. Next base: position 9,422 of record JAYEOK010000079.1, read on the forward strand.
GTGAAAGAGAGAGTAATCAATTACGCTTTTCAGTGGGGCAAGACCAATGCCTCCGGCCACAAAGAGGAGATCCCGGTTTGCAAATGTTTCCGTGGGAAAAGGCTTACCAAAGGGGCCGCGGATCCCCACCTGATTGCCTGCTTTCATTGTATGGATGGCATTCGTGAGTTTCCCGGCTTTACGAATAGAGAGGTCAATGAGCGGCAGTGCAGTGGGGGAAGATGAAATGGAGATTGCTGCTTCGCCGCAATGGGGAATAGAAAGCATGAGAAACTGGCCGGGCAGAAAGGCAAAGGGGATGCTCTTGTTTATCAGTTCCAGACGAAAGGTGGCGATCTGTTCGTTTTCGTGGATAATTTCGCAGATGTTTGCCTGGGATGGAATAAAGGTCTTATTCATGGTTTTTTTTGTGTCTGTGTCGTGAGTAAATCAATGAAGGTGGTAATGTCGACCCCGCCAAAACAGATGTCGATGCAGCGACCACAGCCGGTGCAGGAGGCTTTTCCATGGCGTTCAAAATCGTATTTCAATTTGTGCAGAAAACGGCGTTTCAGCGCATGGCGGCTGCGATCAGTAGGATTGTGACCACCTGCCATTCTGGTGAAGCCACTGCTGGTACAGGCATCCCAGGTCCGTATCCTGAGACCATGTTTTGCGTCCAGTATCATGTCATCGATTGAAAAACATGTGCAGGTTGGGCAGACATACGCGCAACCCCCGCAGTCGTAGCAACGCCGGGAAAGCTTCTCCCATATTTCTTCCGGCACTGTTTCTTTCTCCAGTTTCCGGCAGGCGTGGGCCACCTGGATATTTCTGGTAAATTGCCCTCGTGCTTCAAGAAAGAGTTGGTAGCGTTTCTGCTGATCCTCTTCATTCACCTCACGGAAAAAGTAAGCCCATTTTTTCAACAGGTCGGCTCCTTTTCCCCGTCCGGCAGAGACAAAGTAGCGATCTCCAAGATCAATAAACTGCAGCCCATATCCATATTCCAGGTAAGGGCCGCTGCCTGTTGCTTCACAGAAGCAGTTGGGAAAAGGCTGGTTGCAGCCGAGTGTGATAATCAGGGAATGATTGCGACGGTCATAATAGGTCGGATCTTTTGATGGCTTGGAGAAGATGAGGTCCATGTAGAGCAGGGCGGTAAGGTCGCAGGATCGTACACCAAAGAAGATGGTGTCCTCTGCCTTGGCCGGGGGCGTGAAGCTATATTCACCATTGGTGATTGTGTAGTCGGCAAGGGTTTCCTGCTGGGGTAGAAAAAAAGGTTTGAGTGAGGCCTGGGGCTGATTGTGGAGATCAATTTCTGTGCCATCGATATCGTCTATTTCACGAAACAGTGTGTCACCATATTTATTTTGAACCGGAGCAATCAGCCTGGCATCTTTTTTGAGTTTGCGCAGCAGTGGAATCAGATTGTCTTTGCTGAGGATCATTTCTTTCAAGTCAATCATGTTTCACCTTCCGTAGATTGACTGAACAGACTTTAAATTCCGGGCATTTTGATTTTGGATCCATGGCATCAATGGTGAGCTGGTTGATGGGTACCTCAAAAAAATGGAAAGAGGAAAATACAGTGCCGGGCTGAACCCGATCTGTGATTGTTGTTTTTATGTGTACTGTGCCACGTCTTGATGCCAGTTCCACAGTTTCTCCATCTCGCAGTTTGAGTTTGTCACTGTCTTCTTTGTTGACTTCCAGGAGTGCTTCCGGGTATTCACGTACCAGTCTTCTGGATTTCCTGGTCATGGTTGCAGTGTGGTAATGATGGTAGGAGCCTCGACCGGTGACCAAAGTAAAGGGGTATTTCTCTTCCGGGGTTTCATAAGGTTCCTGGTGTTTGGTAATGGTAAAGCAACCTTTTCCCCTGGCAAAGTAATATTTGTGCAGGAACTCGGTGCCGGGGTGATCGCGATTCCAGCAGGGCCACTGCAGACCCCAGTTTTTTGCCAGACGATCATAATGCATACCCCCATAAATTGGAGTGAGAAGGCTGATCTCTTCCATGATTTCAGCTTCTGTGTCAAAATTCATGCCTGGACAATTCAATCGTCTGCCAAGTTCCATAATGATTTTACTGTCTGGCCGGCAGTTGTGGATGGGTGGAATTGCTCTTGGACAAAGTTGAACCCGTCTTTCTGAATTGGTGATTGTGCCGTTTTTTTCGGCAAAGGAGGCAGCAGGGAAGACCACATGGGCAAGACGAGCCGTTTCTGTGAGAAAAATATCAGAGACAGCCAGAAAAGGGAGATGTTTGAGTGTGTTTTCCACCCGGTTTAAATGAGGATCGCTGAGAACCGGATTCTCGCCCATGATAAACATGGCTTTTATGTCACCATCTTCTCCAGCGTGGGTCATTTCGGTAAGACTTTTTCCGGGAATTTGCGGGGTTTTTCTTCCCCACACTGTTTGAAACCGCTCCTGTACGTCGATATCGGCAAGATTTTGATAGCCGGGCAGAACTGCAGGAAGTGCTGCCATGTCGCAGGCACCCTGGACGTTGTTCTGACCACGCAACGGGTCAACGCCACTGTGTTTCTTTTCAACATTACCGGTGAGCATGGCAAGATTCGCCACTGCTTGAACATTGTCTGTACCACAGGTGTGCTGGGTGACTCCGAGACAGTAACAGATTACTGATTTGCTGCTCCTGGCATAGAGGCAGGCCGCTTCGTGGATGGTGTCACGATTGATTCCAGTGATGGTAGCAAGTTCGTTCAGGTCAAGCCGATGGAGATAGTCACGCAGGGCTATGAAATTTTCAGTGCGCATGGAGATGAACAGGTCATCGGCAAGGTTTTCATCAAGGATGATGCGCATCATTGCATTAATGAGGGCAATGTCTGTCCCGGGTCGCAGTGCCAGATGGATATGGGCCTCTTTTGCAATGTCGGTCCTGCGCGGGTCAATGACAATGAGTTTTGCTCTATGATCCACTGCTGTTATGATATTTCGTCCAATTTGTGGATGGGTTTCAGTGGTATTGGAGCCAGTGACAAGAAGCACATCTGCTCCTTCGAGTTCAGCAATGGAGTTTGTCATGGCACCTGATCCAAAACTTGTGGCAAGACCTACCACAGTGGATGAGTGTCAGAGGCGGGCACAGTGGTCGATATTGTTGGTGCCAAGGCCGGCACGTGTCAATTTTTGTAACAGATAGTTTTCTTCATTGGTGCATTTGGCAGAGGCCAGAATCCCAATTGCATCCGATCCGAACGTTTCTTTTGTCTCTGTAAGTGCGGAAGCTGTGTAATCAAGAGCTTCATCCCAGCTCACGGGCTGGAGTTCTCCATCTTTTCGTAATAAAGGTTCTGTGAGTCGTTCTGCAGAGTGGATGAATTCGTGAAGGTGCCAGCCCTTGGAACAGAGGTTGCCACGACTGATGGGGTGGTTTTTACTTGGGTAGGAACCCACAACACGATCTTGCTCTACCCGAAGGTAAACTCCGCAACCGCAGCCGCAGTAATTACAGATGGTCATGATGTCTTGCATAGAAATATTGTCTCCAGGGTGAATGGTCTCCTGTAAATATCTCCTGCCAGATTATGAGACAAAGCGTAGAAAAGTCAAGAAACGTTCTTCAAAGCATAGTATAAAGAGAATGAAAAGAAGGAATGGAAAAAAAGTCTTCCCCTGAAGGATTAAATAGGGTAGTATACGTGGTTTTCTTGCCTTGAATTTTGCAGGATTTTTTTATGAAATGGCCAATAGTCTGATTTTTTGACAAATTAAGCCACTTCATTTTGTTTTTTTGGTTTGAACTGTTGAGTAAGGAGTTGCAGTGTGCTGTGACTCCTTATTTTTTTATTTCATTTTGAGCTCGCAAACGCGTGCTTAGGCCGGGTTTTTCCGGTAGGAAGAATCTGGTAGAGGGTAGCAGACATGAGTGTAGATTTAAGCAATGTGCGGAATATCGGGATCAGTGCCCATATTGACTCAGGGAAAACAACCTTGACCGAGCGCATCCTGTTTTATACCGACAGGATCCACGCCATCCATGATGTTCGTGGCAAAGACGGTGTTGGTGCAAAAATGGATTCCATGGAACTTGAGAGAGAGCGTGGGATTACAATCCAGTCGGCTGCTACGTATTGTACCTGGAAAGGGAATAGTATTAATATTATTGATACTCCCGGCCATGTTGACTTTACAGTGGAAGTGGAACGTGCTCTTCGTGTACTTGATGGAGCCGTGCTTATCCTCTGCTCCGTTGGTGGGGTTCAGTCCCAGTCAATCACTGTAAACAGGCAGATGGATCGATACAATGTCCCTCGTATTTCTTTTATCAATAAATGTGATCGTACCGGTGCCAACCCCGAGCGGGTAACCGGACAGCTTCAGGATAAACTTGGTCTGAATGCGCACATGCTGCAGCTTCCCATTGGTCTTGAAAGTGATCTGGAAGGTGTGATTGATCTGGTAGCCATGAAGGCCTTATATTTTGATGGCGAAAATGGTGAAACCATTCGTGAGGAAGAAATTCCAGCTGAAATGCAGGATGCAGCTGATGAGAAACGTGAAGAGCTGCTTGATGCAGTGTCCATGTTCTCTGATGAACTGATGGAAGCCATGCTTGAAGAGACTGAAATCAGTGTAGAGATGGTGAAAGAGGCTGTCCGTGCTGGAACTCTGGCTCTTGACTTCTCTCCGGTCTTTATTGGTTCAGCCTATAAAAACAAGGCTGTTCAGCCGCTTCTTGATGCTGTTGAATATTATCTGCCCTGTCCCACTGATGTGGAAAATCTGGGTCTTGATCTGGAAAAAGATGAAGAGGAATTTCCGGTTACCAATGATGACGAAGATCCTCTTATTATGCTGGCCTTTAAACTGGAAGATGGTCGTTACGGCCAGCTTACCTATGTTCGTACCTATCAGGGGACATTGAATAAAGGTGATACTGTTTTTAATACCCGTACCGGTAAGAAAGTGAAGGTCGGTCGTCTGGTTCGGATGCATTCTGATGAGATGGAAGAGATAGAATCCTGCGGTGCCGGTGATATCGTGGCCCTTTTTGGTGTGGATTGTGCCTCCGGCGATACATTTACCGATGGCAAAATCACCTGCTCCATGAGCTCCATGCATATTCCTGATCCTGTAATTTCGCTGGCCATTATTCCAATGGATAACAAAGCTCAGATTAATATGTCCAAGGCCCTCAATCGTTTCACAAAAGAGGATCCAACATTTAAGACCTTTGTTGACCATGAGACCAGCGAGACCATTATTTCCGGTATGGGAGAGCTACATCTGGAAGTATATGTTGAGCGTATGAAACGTGAGTACGGCGCTGAAGTTGAAGTTGGTGCTCCCCAGGTTGCATATCGTGAGACTATTTCTCAACGTGCAGACTTTAACTACATTCATAAAAAGCAGACTGGTGGTTCCGGGCAGTTTGGCCGGGTTGCTGGTTATATGGAGCCCCTTGAAGAGGGTGAGTATGAGTTTGAAGATAAAATCGTGGGTGGTTCTATTCCACGTGAGTTTATTTCATCCTGTGACAAAGGTTTTCAGAAGAGTATGGCAAAAGGAACTCTTTGTGGTTCTCCGGTGACTGGAGTGCGCTGTGTCATTAATGATGGTGCCTTCCATGCTGTTGACTCCTCTGATGTGGCCTTCCAGCTTGCCTCTGTTGGTGCTTTCAAGGAAGGATATCTGAAGGCAAAACCAGCGATTATGGAACCGATTATGAAGGTGGCCGTTGAAGGGCCTTCCGAATTCCAGGGTGCGGTCATGGGAAGTATCAACCAGCGTCGTGGAATGATTATTGGTACCACTGAAGAAGGAATGTATACCGTGGTAGATGCTGAGGTTCCCCTTTCCGAGATGTTTGGTTACTCCACAACACTGCGATCTCTTACTCAGGGCAAGGCGGAATTCACCATGGAATTTGCAAGCTTTAAGCCAGTTCCAAAGAGTGTCAGTGAAGAATTGGTGAAGAAATATCAGGATGAGAAAAAGGAAAAATAGAGTTTTTACCTGATAACAATACAATGATTTTTGTTTCAGGCAGTGTTACTGTCTGTCAAGGTCGGTCTGAAAGGCTGCCGCAAATGACTATATAAAAGAGGTACTACTACCATGGGAAAAGAAGACCTGGTATCAAATAATCCGTTACGGGCCCTTGGCCTTGAAAAAGAAGATGGCGCTGATGGTCGCCGGGTCGGCCTGATCATGGCTCGGGCCGGTCTCGGTAAAACTGCTATTCTTGTTCAGATTGCCATGGACTCCATGCTTCGCGATAACAAGGTAATGCATGTGGCCATTGGTGAAGGTGTGGAAAAAACCAGAACCTGGTATGACGATATTCTTGGCCTGATGAATGAGGAAAAGAAGATTGAAAATTTTCAGCAGGTAGTTGATGATGTCATGAAGAATCGTATGATCATGACCTTTAAAGAAAATAGCTTTGATGCTGCCAAGCTTGAAGAACGTATGGAAGACCTGGTACAACAGGGAATCTTTAAAGCTGACTGTCTGGTTGTCGATGGTTTTGATTTTGCTGATGCCAACAGTGCTGCTGCTATAGATGAATTAAAAGGTTTTATGGAAAAGAACGATCTGAAAATGCTCTGGTTTTCAGCTGTCAGTCATCGCGGTGACGAGAGAGTTAGTGCCAATGGTGTACCGGCTCCCTGCCATGAAATTGACGATGCCTTTGACACCGTCCTGCTGATCTCACCCGAAGATAACGGTATTAAGCTGAAGACTTTGAAGTGTTCTGCAGCCTGTGCTGTGGATGCCGGCAAGTCCCTGAGCCTCGATCCCGCAACCATGTTGATCAGGAAAGCATAACAAGTATAGAGAGTTAACGTTTTTCTGGTGAAATCTAAGGCGGATGTTTCCAATTGGAAACACCCGCCTTTTTTCGTTTTTCCGCAAACTCAAAATTCCAAACTGCGCCCTCATGCAATTCAGACCCTGTATAGATCTTCACAACGGTAAAGTGAAACAGATTGTCGGTTCAACTTTAAGAGAGGATGATCCGGAGAGTCTACGGACAAACTTCATCGCCGAGCACCCTTCATCCTGGTTTGCCAGGCTTTATCAGCAGGATAATCTCACTGGCGGCCACATTATCAAGCTCGGGCCGGGTAATGATGAAGCTGCAACCGAGGCACTTGCTGCCTGGCCGGGAG
>JAYEOK010000080.1:0-16468 GCA_034722915.1 Thermodesulfobacteriota bacterium
AGACCAAATTAGACTCTCACGAAAACTACCGAATTGCTAACATGCTGAAACGCTGTCATTTTACATTTTACGAACGAACGGTAGGCTAATTTTTGTTGCAAAATGAAAAATTTCCACAAGGCGTATCGTACTAAAATAGCAGTGTTTTCTTGTCTACCAGCACTTTTGGAGAAGTTACCGTTTGGTGTTGTAACCACATGGTATTAAAGAGAAATCATACATTCTTTGCAACGCCCTTAAGAGGTTTTCAACAGAACAGAATTGGCCGCCTTAAGTGGCCCGTTTTTTTCTTTGGGCATTTTGGCGCGGCTGGTGATGCAGGTCGTTGGTTGCAACAATGAAATACCCCGGGGCAAGCCCTCTCGCTTAGGCTCAACTTTCGCTTCGCTCAAGCGGGGTATTCCCATCAACCTTTGAGAAGTTACATCGCCGCAAGCGGCGGGGTATTAACCCGAGCTACGCAATAAAAAGAGTGACATCATGTGCAAAAACATAAACACGAAAGAATACTGGGAACATAGATTCTCATCAAATGGCTGGGAAGCCAAACAGGGCAGGTGGCTGTTACGTTGGACGCACCTTGTCGCTATCTGTTGCACGTATCATGACATGGCGAGCCTGGAAACTCATCTGAAACTGATCGTTCCGTTCCGTGCGTCCCCCCATTTCTTTAGAACGGAACGTTTATTGGTGGAGCTCGATGTTTCATGAAAGCATCGTAATAACGACGATTCTTCGGCTTCGCCTCAGAACTCGTAGGTTTTTTTAGGCATTGGGGGACTCGGGCATAGAAGCTACTAGAGGCACGGCAAGAACCATGCCCAAAACGGCCTATGCACGGAACATGCAACCGGAACCAATGATCTGTGACAAAGGGCATACAACGTAACAGTTGGCAAACAGAGAGTTTTGCAAAAGGACAAGTCGAGTTTCTCAAGATTCTTTCTGATTTTGTAGGAACGCTTGTGGATTTTGGCTGTGGTTTAGGTGATGCCATGCCAATCCATAAAAAAAAATTCCCCTATGCAAAGCTGATTGGTATCGACATAAGCCAGAGTGCAATTGATAAATGCCTTGTGAAATATGATGAAATTGCTACATTTATATAAGGCGATTATAACAGTGTATCAGAAGCAGGCATAATCATTGTCTCAAATGTATTTGAGCATTTGAGTGATGATCGTAATATCGCCAAGCATCTAATGTCAAGGTGTAAATTTTTATACCTTATAAGGAATTGCCCCTTTGTCCAGAGCATATAAACTCATACGATGAATATTATTTTTTATCACTTGGCGAATATGATTACAAAATATTTCCCTGCATCGGCTGGTCATCTTACGGCATACGACATCTTTGGTATAATGTGTATTTAAAGAATGTTTTTCGTTTGTTACTCGGTTTTTAAAATTCTTCTTTTTAGGCTTGTCAAGGAAAAACAGTCTCTATTTCCAAAAATATTTTTTGTTTTAATGACTTATGCAATTCTCTAACCGAAATTCACTGACTTGTACTGTCAAGTGGGCAGTGGAAAACTATACGCCATTAATGGCAAATGGAAAGCAAAACGGTATAACTTTGACAAGTTCTGGCATTCCAGGTAATTACGTCTCTTAGCGTGATTGCCACAAAATTTCAAGATCAGATTGTCTGAATATAGGTTGCTATGATCCTTGTATTGTCACTATTCATCATACTTTTGTTTTGGGCGCAGCTATGGGTTGGATCAAGGATTGTCTTACCCTTGTCAAGTGTGGTTTTGTCTTTGTTCTTCCTCACCATATTAGGTTTTAGTTATACTGAGGCAGGATTTTTTAAAAGCGATGAAATTTATTATGTTGAGATAGCTTTTAACGGGTTGTTGCCTGGGCCGGACAGATACTTGTGGCACCTCATTAATTATTTTATAGTTCATGTTGACCTCTACCTCGCTGGTGTTCCTCTAAAACTGATTAATATTCCAGTCTCTGTTTTTACACTGTTATTGTTATGGAAGGTTTTTGATAGAAATTATTATATATTTTATCTTCCTTTATTTTTGCCTTATTATACATTTCTTTCTGTTTTTAATTTAAGAGATCATTTGATAATTTTATTATCTATTGCTGCTATAATGGCATTTTTTTCTAGTGGTCTAAAAGGACGACTTGTATTTATAGCCATAATAATAGCTTTATTTTTCTTGAGGTCATTTTCATCAGCAATTATTTTTCTTATGTTGTTTGTCTATGTTTTCTTCGTGTGGATGGGGCGGTTGCTCCATCGGCGTATGAATTATAATTATTTTTTTGTTATCGCAATATCTATAGTTACAGTTTCTTTTTTTTATCCTTTAATCTCTGATAAGTTTGATGTTTATTACAAGTGGTTTGTTCATACCACAACTGTTGGTGCCGATGAGCATATTCAGCTTGTTTCTGATGGGGTCTCAACTGGTAATAGAATGCTTGATTTTGGCATATCCCTGGTTCGCTACATCATAACACCACTTCCTACGTCATTAATATCGAGGCTTTTACAGGGGGGGAGCCCTATATGGGGTTGGTTTGATGATGTGGTTCGGATTTTCAATCAATGTGGATATTATTTTTTATTACTGTACCTTTTGATCAATTTGAAGGTACTTTTTCGATCGTTAAAAGCTGCTGCCGCAGAGAAAATTTTTATATTTTTATTATTGATGAGTTATTGGCCAATTTATAGCTTTCATCTTTATGGCTCAACTCATCAAAGATTGAAAATACCTTTTCAGATTGCAATATTCCTTATGTTTTTGCTTGTAAATAATCGAAAAAGAAATTGTCAATAAGGCTTCGTACTATGTGTAAATACGCTGTCATTTTTATAGGGGGGAGTGTAGAAAATACACCTAAGGTTGCTAGAGTTTATGGAAGTTTAGTGAAACACTTCAACCATGTAAAATTGTTTACGTTGTCAAAGCATGGCCATGGAGTTGGGGATAGTTATTCTTATGATGCAGGTGCTAACTATATGAAATTCATAAAGTATCTCTTTTTCAGTTTTTTGATATTGTTTCATTTAGCCAAAAAAAGACCGACGAGAGTGTATGCTATTAACCCTTTTGCCGGCGTGATTGCTTTAATCTATACTTTTATTTTCAGGAAGCAATATTATTATGAATCTCTGGAAATTTTCACCGGATCAAGTAGTTCTCTGTATTCGAATAAATGGTTTCGACCACTTTTTTATAGGATAGAGAGAACAATCGCCTGTAGAGCGAGGTACTTTATCACGCCCGACCAGTATCGGATGCGATTTTTGCGAAGATACTACAGAATTCCAGCAGAGAAATGTTTTTTTTTATACAATACCAGAATTTTTTCTGAAGTCCTTCCTTCGAAAACTCAGTCAGGCTACGCACAGCCAATTGTTTCTTATTGTGGTCTCTTGATGCCTGGCAGAGGTATTGAAGAGATTATTAAAGCTTTTGCTTCTTTTGAGGTCGGGGGTACGCTTTGGTTGGTTGGTGACTGGGGAAGTGGATTGTACAGGACAAAGTTGCAATCACTTGTTGAAGGCTGTGGTATTGCCGATAGGGTTGTTTTTAGGGGAAAAGTTTCTAATTCAGAAATGCTCAGTTATATGCAAGAGTCTGACATCACCTTTGCCTTGTACAAGAGGAATTGTGTTAATAATAGATTATGCAGCCCGAACAAGTTTTTTGATTCTATGGCGTCCGGTGTAAAGTTGATTACGGTAAATTGCTATTTGGCAGATTTTTTGCGTAATAATGGGGCGTTAATCTATACCGTAAAAGAAGTAAGCGTTCAGGAAATTGTAACTGCATTTCAATTCTGTCATTCTGCTGTGTTTAACTCTGGTGTCACCGAGATCTTGAGCAGTAAGTTCGATTGGCTAAGTGAGGAGAAGAAACTGGTTTCATTGTTATCTGCTGATTGACGGCTGTCCATTTTATCCAGAAACAGTTTAGGAAACAACATATCGGAAGTCTGAAATTCCTATGACTGGCCTGCCTTGGATTTGGTTGTCTTGTTCAGAGTGTGTAAAGATTCTTGAATTTAAATGTGTTGCATTACGAAACTTTGGTACCACAATAAATCGAAATTGTTTTTTATTCTGAGGGGTCTTAACACTGGTGGTAACGAATATTTTCCTATGCTATTATTCCAACTGATGTTTCCTGATTTTTGTTTTTATGCTATATTGTCGCTTGCGTCCTATCTAGCTGAAAAACCGAAATGTTTTTTCACTGATAGGACGCTTGTATTTGGGGATAATTAAATGGGTATTTGCTGTTTGAGGGGCAAACACCGCTAAAAATATATCAAACTCCACAGTCAATAGGCCTTTTGGGTGCCTAAGAATGCGGAAACTTCAGTTATTCCAATATTTTGTGTTTTCGGTTTAACTCTTTTGTTTATTTTTACTCTTCCCCCCTCTTGTCTTTCCGCCGCTCCACCCCAAGGGGGAACAAAAAAAGAAGTAGTTAGTGCTTGAACGAAAACCTTTGATGGCCAAAAATAAATCCGAAATACGAGGCACGAAATACGAAACAAAATTCAAAACAACAAACATGAAAAACAACAAACAACTGCCAAAACAGTATGATGGGATGTTGTTTTTGTCATTTTAAATTTTTAAATTTTTAAATTTTTCTTTTATTGTTTCGTATTTCGAATTTAGATATTCGAATTTTCTCTGAATAGGACTTTTCGTTCAGGCACTAGTTAGAAGATATGCTATGAAGTTGACTAAGATAAAAATTTTAAATGCGTTACCTGTCCTTGGGCATCCCAGACACTCCAAACGTATTTGTATGCTCCAGCAAGCTGGTTTTGAAGTTGAAGCTGTAGCATTTCAACGTGAATACCACAGTGGCCGAAGTCCAGACTGTCTTGTTAAATTGCTTGGTGTGATTGATCATGGACGATATTTTGTAAGAAGTTTAAAAATGTTGGCAGCCCTACCTGTAATTAGGCACGCCATAAAGCGTAATGATCTTGTATATGCTTTTGGTCCTGATATGGCCTTTATGGCCTTACTTGGAGGTTTGGGACTGGGGAGACCTGTGATTCTCGAGATAGGAGATATTCGAACTCTTCAGGTCGCTCCGGGACTTAAGGGGTATTTGGCTCGTGTGCTTGACCGCTACGTTGCTAATGCATGCAGCTTGTTGGTTGCCACAGCACCTGGTTTTATTAACGATTATTATAGAGAAAAACTCGGCACTCAAACGCCGGCATTGATTGTTGAGAATAAACTGGAATTTTCCTTCACTGAATCAAATAGCCCAGAAGTTTCAAGGAGGGGAGGAGAAAAACCTTTGGTCGATGGGCCTCTACGTATTGGATATTTTGGAGTACTACGTTGTGAACGGTCATGGCAAATACTAGAAGCACTGGCTGAATCTCGACCGCAGGAAATTGAAATTGTGGTGGCAGGGTATCCAATGGATCCAATTGATCTACCTGAGCGAGCAGAGAGGAAAAAAAATATTCAGTTTATTGGAGAATATAGGTCTCCACACGATTTGTTTTCATTGTATAACAAGGTGGATATCGTTTGGGCGTGCTACCCATTCCCCCGGCCCGGTGATCTGAATTGGCGTTGGGCAAGAACCAATCGGTTTTATGAAAGTTGTTACTTTCAAAAACCTATGATCTCTTTAGCGGGTAGTGGAGATGCCAGCGAAGTTAAGCGATATAAGATTGGAATGGTTATCAATCGTGGAGGTGTTGGGGAAGTAGTGGATGAACTTTGTAACATAAAACCGTGTGATTTGGAATTTTGGCAAGATAATATGAAGACCCTCCCTGAAGAAGTTTACATTTACACTGCGGAGATAGAAGAATTAGGTGATTCTATTAAGTGCATTGCAAAAAAAATTGCCGGTGACGGAGAACTTTAAAAAGATGAACTTGATGCGTCAAGATAAAGGTCAGGCCGCATGCGCGGCTGCCTTTTTAAAGTGTGTTGAAAATGGAGATGGGCTTCCAATTGCCTTTGAGGAGTTGTTGGAGGTTAGTCGGGTTAGTATTGAGGTGGCTGAGATGCTGCGGGCGCAAAAATAATCACTTGTCTTGAAGAAACAACAATTCACATCCCGTAGCCGTATATCTCTATAGTTGTAACAATAGGACATTAGTGATAGAAGAAGGAATCAGTGATAATTGTCAATGTGGCATATTCGTTTTTTTTACAGGTATGAGGTCAACTATGGAAGCATTTGAGTTTAAGACTAAAATCAGGAATGGTATAATTCAGGTGCCCCAAAAATATAGCCAAAAAGTGGGTAATACGGTTAAGGTGATCATTCTCAGTGAACAGGGCGCCAATCATACCGATATGATCGATGAACTACTAGCAAACCCTGTAAAAGTTGATTGTTTCGAGCCTTTTTCAAGAGACGATATTTATGACAGGTCTTAATCTTCAGCCTGATTCGTCTTATTTTGTTGACACGAACATTTGGCTTTATTCCTTTATAGCATCTCAGGATACTGAGAAATCAAGTATTGCGAAAACGATTATTTCGGAAAACGATATTGTGATCAGTACGCAAATCGTTAATGAAATGTCTGTTAACTTGCTCAGGAAAGCAAATTTTACCGAAAAACGAATCCAGGAGTTAATTGTATCTTTATACAAGAGATATACTGTTCTTGAATTATCTTCCGATATCTTAATACGGGCGTCAGAAATACGTTCCAAATTTTCGTTTTCGTACTGGGATAGTATTGTTGCAGCTAGTGCGTTGGATTCAGAAGCTGATTACTTGATATCTGAAGATATGCAAAATGGGTTTAGTTTTGATGGGATTTTGACCATTATAAACCCATTCCTTTAAGCCACAGGTTTGGGTCGATTCGTGGGCAGTCATAAACTGGCAACCTGGTTTAAACTGGGGCTTGGGAACGTAGCAACAGTTGTCACTTACCGTTTAATGAAACGGATGGGTTACTATCGATATCGTTATCCTGTCGCCAACCTTCCTGATGGCCCTTTCCTGTCTGATAGGGTTGCTGCAGCAGGCGGTAGTTTTGTATTCAACTACTTTTCCTGTCACAAGATTCAGGTCCCTTCTCCACCCGACTGGTTTGTTAATCCATGGAACGATGTTCGTTGCGTAGATACAGCCAGTCACTGGTCAGAAATTCCCGATTTTATCCCAGACCTGGGAGACATTAAAACTGTCTGGGAGTTATCCCGTTTTGACTGGCTGCCCCAGATGGCCTGGGCCTACCGTGCTGGTGATGAAACTGCTCTGGGCCAACTTGAACTGTGGCTGCGTGACTGGGCCGGGAAAAACCCAGCCAATGGTGGGGTAAACTGGAAATGCGGCCAGGAGGCATCTCTCCGGTGTCTTAATCTACTCCTTGCAGCACTTCTCATTGATAATTGTTTTGATAGTCCTCGCAGAGGATTTCTTGAGCTTCTTTTCTGTCATCTGCAAAGAATAGCCCCCACTCTGCGTTATGCCATGGCCCAAGATAACAATCATGGAGTGAGTGAGGCGGCCGCTTTATTTGTTTCAGGCCATTATCTGTGCATGTATGGAAATAAAGCACAACAAAAGCAGGGGGAAAAGTGGGCTGAACAAGGACGTTGCTGGTTACAGAGTCGGGTTGAAAAACTGGTAATGTGTGATGGCAGTTTTTCCCAGCACTCGGTGACATATCATCGGCTGATGCTGGATGTGTTATTGCTTGTCGAATTGTTACGTATACGTATGGATGCTCCATCCTTTAAGCAAGCCTTTTACAGGCGTGTTAAGCTTGCAGTTATTTGGCTGCAACAAATGACAGACGATGAAACAGGTGACGTTCCTAACTTGGGAGCAAACGATGGTGCGTATCTCTTTAATCTTGCCGGTGCTGATTATCGGGATTTCAGGCCAAGTGTTCAGTTGGGGGCGGCTGTCTTTTTGCAGCAATCTGCCTGGGCCGATAAGGTTCACCATCCGTTTCTTGATCTATTTGGTCTGGATATTAAGAAATTGCCGCCTGTTGCAAAACCTGTATCTTCAATTTTGCCAGCGGGCGGCTATGGTTGCTTACGACAAGATAACAGTTTTGCCATGCTGCGCCTGCCGGTTTATCGTTTCCGACCTAGCCATGCTGATGCCTTGCACTTGGATCTATGGCATAAGGGTATGAATTGGGTCAGGGATGCGGGCACCTATAGCTATAATGCAGATTCTGAAAGTTTGAGATACTATCCCGGCACTGCCAGTCACAGTACGGTCTGTTTTGATAACCGGGATCAGATGCCCAGGTTGGGTCGGTTTCTCTTTGGGGCCTGGCTGAAAGCGGATGAGATAGAGTGGAGTAAAAAAGATGCTTGCGTGCGTAGCGGTTACACCGATTATCTTGGTGCGAGCCATGTTCGTGAAGTACGTTACCGACAGCAGAGCTGGTGCGTGGTAGACAGGTTCGCAGGTTTTGAAAATGAGGCTGTTATTCACTGGCACCTTGCGCCTGCAGATTGGAATCTTAACGACATGGTTCTCAGTTGCGAACAGATGGAAATAATTATTGAATCTGAAGGTAAGGTAACACTATCTCTGGTAGAATTAACCGAATCCAGTTATTATCTGGAACAACATCCCGTACCGGTACTTAAAATAAGGTGCGTAACAGCAGGAACTGTGAAAACCACGTTTACAGTTATGCCTGCTGAACCTGATCCGGGATCCAAAACATACTGAAGCTACAAAAGCACAATTTGTAATACTCCTGACATTTGACTGTTTCTTAATGAAGATTCTTTATTTTCACCAACATTTTTCCACTCCGGCCGGTTCCACTGGAACACGTTCCTATGAAATGGCCCGCGCCTTGATCAGGGCCGGCCATGAAGTCACCATGGTATGTGGAACCTATCACGGAGGCATCAGCGGCTTGGATGGTGCCTTTAACAAGGGAAAACGCAGCGGTAATGTTGATGGCATTAAGGTCGTGGAGTTGGAACTCGTTTATTCAAACTATCAGAGTCTCGCAAGACGCAGCTGGGTCTTCCTGAAATTTGCTCTGCGTAGTATCAGTATAGCATTGCGTGAACCCTGTGAATTGGTTTTTGCCACTACTACTCCCTTGACCGCCGGACTTCCCGGTATCTTTGCCCGCTGGTTGCGTGGCAGATGTTTTGTCTTTGAGGTTCGGGATTTGTGGCCTGAGTTGCCTAAGGCAATGGGAGTTATTAAAAATCCGGTAATCCTCTGGCTGATGTCAGTGTTAGAATGGGCATCCTATCGTTCTGCCCACGCCTGTATCGGTCTTTCACCTGGTATTGTTGAAGGTATCAAGAAACGTTCGCGGGCAGAACAGCCCGTTGCCATGATTCCCAATGGCTGCGATTTTGAGTTGTTTTCCGCTGCTAACATTCAGCCACAGAGGCCGGATGGTGTAGGTGAAACTGATACAATGGCTGTGTTTACAGGTGCTCATGGTATTGCCAATGGCTTAGATGCTGTTGTCAGGGCTGCAGAAGTACTCAAGCAGCGCGGCCGTGATGATATCAAACTGGTGTTTATCGGCAATGGCAGGTTAAAACCTGAACTGCGCAGGGTAACAGAAGAAAATAAACTCGATAACTGCATTTTCCTTGATCCTGTTCCTAAGGGTGAACTTGCGGCATATATGAAGGGTGCAGACATTGGCTTAATGATTCTTGCCAATATCCCGGCTTTTTATTACGGCACTTCACCTAATAAATTTTTTGATTATCTTTCCATCGGCCTCCCCGTGTTAAACAACTATCCCGGTTGGCTTGCCGACATGATTAAAGAACATGAATGTGGGTATGCCGTAGAACCTGGCAACGCTGAAAAATTTGCTAATGCCCTTGAGGATGCCGCTGCCCATCGGCAAAAGCTTCAGTTAATGGGGGAGAGAGCAAGAGCACTAGGGAAAAAGGAGTTTGACAGGGAAAAACTAGCTGCTCAGTTTGTGGTATGGTTGGAAAAGGCTGTATAAAATACCCTATACTTGCATGTTGTGGAAGTATAGGGTATTTTGGGGTCATGCATACTGCGACAAAAGAAATCATTGAACAGGGCTTAAGCGATCGAGTTATCAGAGGGAGTCAGCTCAACCGAGTGATAAATGGAAGTGCTGGTCGGCGTTATGGGTTGGTTAACCGAGCACTAAAAAGCGGTGAATTGGTGCGCCTGCAGCGTGGGGTATACGTTTTGGCTGACCGCTATCGCTCGTACCATCTTCATCCGTTTGCGCTGGCGCAGGCTCTTGCCGCCGGCAGCTATATTTCTTTTGAGACTGCCCTGTCCTTCCATGGTTGGATTCCGGAAAAGGTCTATACTACTGCTAGTGTTGTGCCGGGGCGAAAGTCACGACGGTATGTAAATGAACAATTTGGAAGTTATAGTTTTCATTCACTTGCCACGGAGCCAGGTTTTTTTTTAGAATTGGTGGAAAGGTGTCATGTAAATGGACAAGTTGCGCTGGTGGCAGAGCCTTGTCGTGCCTTGATGGATCTGGTTTGTTTTCGGAAAGTTATTTGGCAGGGGATGGGGTGGATTGAAAAAGGATTACGGATTGATTCCAGTTTGTTAAGAAACATCACACGTGAGGATATTACCATTCTGAAACAGGTTTATAAGCATAAACGGGTACAGTTATTTTTGTATTCACTTGCACTGGAGTTAAACCTTGATTGAGTTGATCGAGAAAAAATTAGTTGCTTACAATGCTGCAAATCAACTGGAAGAAGAGCATGCTCTAAAGGAAATTATTCAAGATATTGCGTTGTATGGTTTATGGCGCACAGGTTTTTTTGAGGTGGCGGCATTTCAGGGGGGAACCAGTTTACGAATTCTATATGGGATGACACGATTTTCAGAAGATCTTGATTTTATCCTCAAAGCACCGGATTCTGCTTTTGTCTGGTCTTCATATCTCCGGGGAATGCTCACTTGTTTTAAAGAATTTGGCCTTAAATCTGAGGTGTTGGATAAAGGAAAGATGGATCAGAGGATAAAGAGGGCTCTGATCAAAGACAATTCGATCAGCAAGCAGCTTAACCTTTCATTTTATCGGGATAATCCGGCCAGGAAACTAAAGATAAAGCTGGAGATTGATGTCGATCCACCGTCCAATTCTAATTTCGCTTACAGTTATCTTGATTTTCCATTGGATTTTGAGATATGTCATCAGGATTTGTCCAGTAACTTTTCTCTCAAAATTCATGCGTTGCTTTGCCGACCCTATTTAAAAGGAAGGGATTGGTATGATTTTAACTGGTACATTAAGCAGGGTGTTCAACCGAACTTTCCTCATTTGCAGGCCGCTCTGATGCAGTGGGGGCCATGGCAGGGGCAGGATCCTGGAATTACTATAGTATGGTTGCAACAGATGTTGAGTGAAAAAATTACTCATGTTGACTGGGAGGATGCAGTGCGTGATGTGGAACGGTTCCTGAGTACGCAGGAACAACTCAGTTTAAAAATATGGAGCAGTCGATTCTTCCTGAGTAGAGTGGAGCAGCTTCAAGAAACAGCAATAAACAGTAATGGGAAAACGTAAGGAAAGTGTTGGTAAGAGATGGCATTTGTGCTGATGGCAAGCTATACTTCCGAAGTTTATAGTAATACCCATGGCCGATACTGCTGACCACAACGAAACATGAAAGGTAAACAATACCCGGCTCATGGGGGGAGTTTCATATAAAAGAATCCTTGGCGCACAATGAATAGAGACCTTACGAAACTGATCGATGCAGGTGAATCGGGAACAGTAGAATTCAAAGAGTCCTTTGGCAGGGAGGCAATAGAAACTATTGTTGCATTTGCCAATGGTGATGGTGGCTTTTTGTGCGTTGGGATAGGCGATAAGGGACGAGTGAAAGGAGTGACCGCAACGGAGGGTGTGGTCAAGGATTGGCTGAATCAGCTGAAGATGGCTACTGAGCCTTCGTTGTTTCCAAGGTATAGGTTTCTTGATCAAGGTGAACGTTGTGTGGTTGTTTTTATTGTGCAGGAATATCCCTTTAAACCAGTGGCCTGCAAAGGGCGTTATTTCAAACGGCACGGAGCATCTAATCACCTGCTAACATCTGATGAAATTGTTGATCTCAAACTTCATAGTATTAACGCATCGTTTGATTCGTTTTCGGTAAGTGGTGGGATTGACAGTCTTAATAGGAAAGCTGTGGAGACATTTGCCCATGATATTGAAAAATCAGGTCGTTATAAACCATCACGTGATATCAGCAATGACTTTGAAAAACTTGGTTTCACGATGGATGGAAAGCTCACACGAGCCGCGGAACTTTTGTTTGGTAATCACCGGACTGCTATTCACTTGGGAAGGTTTAAATCCCGTCATACAATAGTAGATGATCTTGTCGTTCGAGCTCCGTTGACACTGGCCGTTGATGAAGCCATGGAATTTATGAAGAAGAATATGCGCCTTGGTTATGAATTCACCGGGGAACTGAAACGTAAGGAAGTCTGGCAATATCCCTTACCTGTTTTGCGTGAGTTACTGTTGAACGCTATTATTCATAAGGATTATCGTGATCCGACTGATGTCATTATTAAGATGTTTGATAAACATGTTGAGTTTGTGAATCCCGGTGAATTATTTGGAAAACTAAAACTGGAGGCCTTGCATACAGATTTTTATCGGGCTTCACATAGGAATAAACTCTTGGCAGAAGCTTTTTATTTGACTGGTGAAGTTGAAAAATATGGAACCGGATTCATCAGAATACGAAACTTCCTCAAGAATGGCTATTCGGATGCAGTGCTTGTGCTTGAGAGTGATTCTGGAGTTTTTCGTGTTTCCGTCGGAGAAAGCATCGATTGTACCGCCCCCGAAACCGCCCCCGAAACCGCCCCCGAAACCGCCCCCGAAAATACAAGGGATCGCATCGTTTTACTCTTACGGAAGAATCCCAGGTTTACAAAGCGGGATCTGATGGATAATTTACAAAAGGCCAGTGGAACTATTAAAGAGCATATCAGGATATTAAAGAAAGAAGGACGGATAAAGCGTGTTGGGCCGGATAAGGGTGGCCATTGGGAAGTCATTGACGACTGATACCTTGGAAAGAGAGGGGGAGAGCCGTCCAGTTAAAAAAAATAATTGGGATTATCTGCCGAAATGTAGGTCGGAACTTAGTCTGACAATCCGGCACTGCTCGACCAATTGTAGAACTGAACTCTGATCCTCAATATTGCTAAATCGGCCTGTTTTTCATTAGCTTGACGGCCAAAGAGTTAAGGGGGCAGGTCAGGTGTAAGGAGAACGATATGGCAGAAGTATAATTGCTTCAAGAAACCATTTAAATTGTAATGAGATATTGTAATAAACTAGTGGACTGTACTAAACGATTATTTGATGTGTTACTGACTTCTTTCGGTTTAGTTATCCTTGGTCCAATAATTATTTTGGTAGTTTTTTTTGTGCGAATAAAACTTGGCTCGCCGGTTTTGTTTGTGCAGGATCGTCCCGGTCTACATGGTAAACCTTTCAGGATTTATAAATTTAGAACAATGACAGATGAAAAAGATCCTGCTGGTGACCTGTTGCCTGATGCCAACCGGTTGATACCGTTTGGCCGATTTTTGCGTAGCACAAGTCTGGATGAATTACCTGAGCTTTTTAATGTACTCAAAGGAGATATGAGTCTGGTGGGACCACGGCCTTTGCTTATGGAATATCTTGACAGGTATACGCCTGAACAGGCCAGACGGCATGAGGTTCGGCCCGGTATTACGGGCTGGGCTCAGGTGAATGGACGAAATGCTATTTCCTGGGAAGACAAGTTTGAGCTGGATGTATGGTATGTGGAAAACCGGTCTTTGTGGTTGGATGTTAAAATATTCTCTATGACGGTGTGGAAAACTGTAAAGCGTGAAGATATCTGTGAGGAAGGGCAGGCAACGATGAGCAAGTTTATGGGGTCGGGTTCCCTGACGAAGACAAAAAAATAAGGGGAAAATGTTAGAATCAATATATGCAGTCTATGGTGCAAGTGGTTTTGGTCGAGAGGTAATGTGTCTTGCACGTGAACAACTATTAGGTGATGGTGGGGGAATTGATCAGTTGGTATTTGTTGATGATAACCCACAAAGTGAATTTGTCAATGGGCATAAGGTGCTGACTTATGAGGATTTTATAGCCATTGAAGCAATCAATCATTATGTAACGTTAGCAATAGCGGATAGTTCAATTCGTCAGAAATTAACTGAACGTATATTAGCTGATGATATTAAATTATGGGATATTAAAGCCAGCAATGTCGTGGTAATGGATGAGGCAGAAATCGGAGCCGGTGCAATATTGAGTCCTTTTGTTACCATTACCTCTAATATAACAATTGGTAAGTGCTTCCAGGCTAACATTTATAGCTACGTCGCACATGATTGTCAGATTGGTGATTTTGTTACTTTTGCTCCCAGTGTTAAATGTAATGGAAATATTAAGATCGAAGATCATGCGTATATCGCTACGGGGGCTATTATACGGCAGGGAAAACCAGATAAACCTATAATAATTGGAGAACGCGCAATTGTTGGGATGGGTGCTGTTGTGACAAGAAATGTCCCTGCAGGTGTTACTGTCATTGGTAACCCTGCTGCTCCTCTGTCTAAGGAAAATCTAAGAAGAAAATAGGATCTATAAGGATTGAGATATGTTCGAGACTGCTAAGATTGAGAATATTGAAGTAGGGATGAACACTAGTTATTCGCAAACGATCACTGATGCGGATATAAAAACTTTTGCCGGTATTTCTGGAGACCATAATCCTGTTCATATGAGTGATGAGTATGCTTCAGAATCTAGATTTGGCAAAAGGATTGCTCATGGCCTTATATCTGCCAGTTTTTTTTCTGCACTTTTCGGTACACAGTTGCCTGGACCTGGTTGTGTTTATGCTTCTCAAAACCTGCAATTTAAAAGGGCGGTTTATATTGGTGATACTGTAGTTGCAACGGTAACTGTAACGTCAGTAGATGTTAGTGCCAAAAAAGTTGTTTTTGATACTGTATGCACCGTCCGCGGAAGAGTTGTTATTCAAGGTGTAGCAGAGATCTTTATACCAGGAAAAAAAGATAAAACGTGAATCGCCTATTTTCTTTTTTACTGCCCTTGCTTTGGTACAATAATTCTCATGAATGAGCGAATCTTTCTATCCGCACCGTACATGAGTGGCGAAGAGCTTGACTTTGTCCGTGAAGCCTTTGCCTCCAATCATATTGCACCGGTTGCCCCCTAGATAGACGCCTTTGGACAGGAATTTGCGGCAATGGTTGGGGCGAAGATTTCACGAAGGCAAAGAGATAGGTAGCACTTTAAAAATAATGCTATTCTTCCCTATTTCGAGATATTAAGTTATAAATCAGTATGACGAATTCATCTCTTCATATATCTATCATTGCCGGGCCTAATGGCGCTGGTAAATCTACATGTGGTCCTGCTGTTTTACAAAATCATTTTTATATTTCTGAATTTGTAAATGCTGATACTATCGCCACAGGTTTGTCAGCATTTACCCCTGAAACCGTTGCAATATCAGCAAGTAGAATAATGCTTAAAAGAATTAAGCAACTTGCTGAGAGTAAAGTAAATTTTGCATTTGAAACTACACTTGCAAGCCGTACTTTTGCACCATGGATTATAAACCTAACACCGGTAAACGGTAAGTGAGGCCGGCATAAGTGCCTTGTTGATATGTTCAACTTGCTAACTTTAATAGAATTCTCCATTTCCTTGTTTTTTATGACAGCTTTTCAGGGGTAAGGCACTAAAAAAGCAAGGCTATAGATTCACTCTTGTTTACTTCTGGCTGCACACTCCTGAGTTGGCTATTGAACGTGTAGCAGAAAGAGTTCGTTTTGGTGGTCACTCTGTACCAACAGAAACCATCAAACGAAGATACCAAAAATCAATGGTAAATTTCTTTACTCTCTACCAACCTCTTGCAAATCACTGGTGTTTTCTTGACAATTCAGATAAAGAAAATCCAGTCTTAATTGCTGAAGGTAATCAAATATCCAACATTATCATCCACCAAGAAATTCTTTGGAACCATATACAGAGGTTAGCCAATGAAAACTAAAAAGAAATCAGGCTTCGAAGCTTTAGAAATAACTGAAATAGCCAGGAAAGCTATTGGTACAGCCTTGCTTCATCATAAAGTAATTGGTAATGAAATTGTTTTCTGGAAAGATGGGAGAATTGTGCATGAAAAAACCAAAGAATACTTTCATCCGGTAAAACCAGTTAAGCAATATCAAAACAATGAGTTTGGGTAACAATTTTATCCCGCAGACCAGCAAGCAGTGCAGTTTTCTGAGTTTCAAATTACCTTTGTAGCTTCATCAAAGTACCGTGTTTCGTAGCAAGGTGGGGGGTCGGTTGAGCGGCTTGTTACAGGTAATTATACGTCATTCATTCGAAATAAACAGATTGCTACTCTTTTTAAAGAAGCTGGGTTGATTGAGAGATATGGCTCTGGTATT
>JAYEOK010000081.1:0-5460 GCA_034722915.1 Thermodesulfobacteriota bacterium
CGATTATTTAATCCTCAACGTAGCTCGGCTACGTCTGCGGTTAAATAATCACAGATCGCTTCCCTAAACATTCATCTTACACCTCATAATTACGAACTTATTTTTGAATGCGCCCTTAGGTAAAAGGTTATGCGTGTCCTTCTGAGTTCTGGGGGCGGACCAAGCTACGTGTCTGTTTGCTCATAGTTTAGGCCCTGAAAACGGGTTTTTGGTAGAATGAGTGGTAGAATGAGTGGTAGAATGAGGGACACACCACGATTTATGGTTGGTAGCATTATACTACCTATCCCAGCTGTTCGTACTTAAATTTTGAAATGTTCTTCTCTGTTGAACTAAAGTCAATCCCGATCAAAAAAATAATTTTCTCTTCAGCAAGGTATTTCTGATGGTAATTTTTTTTTTATTGTTGTAGAGCATTATCGTTGCCATCATCCTTAGATATCAAGGATATAAATATTATGTCCTAGTTTAATGCTCAAGTCAATTTTTTCTTTATTGGTGACGTCTTCTGCCGTAATATCTAGTCCCAAACTGGCCAGATAGGTGGGGAATGGGAGATCAGAAGCAGATTTACTCGGGTAAATTATTGATGAAAAATATTCAAATAGATAGTGATGGGGGTGCGGAACGTACGTCCGGTTGCCTTGCTGAATAGTTAAAGGTATACGCCTGTCGATCCCAGTTCTTGTGTCTCTACCTGGCCCTTTGTTTTTTTAATATATTTTTTACTCAGTCTTTTTAGTTCCTTACTCCTGAAAAGCTGTAATAAAAAACAAGAATTACCAATTGGGGTCGGGCCAAGCTATCTTTTTGATTACACTTCATTAAAGTTCCATAAATAGGCGTTTTTACCGGCTATATCGTCGTTTTTGACCTCAAGAAGGTCATTATAGAAAGATGAAGGTTCACGCAACTGATATGTTGCTTCGGTCTTCTGAATAGTTCTACCTGTGGCAAGTCCACCGAGCCTTGATTTTACATTCTCAACAAATCCTTTGCTGCCTACCGCTATACTTCTGGTCCATTTTTCATCTCGCTTGTTCCTTTCATTGTTTAATGTTTCTTCCACCAGCATTTTATGATTCTGCTTTACCGTATTATACGATCCAGCTTCAAGTTGTTCCATTAACTTGTCGTAATTAATAAGTACATTTTTCTTTCTTGGTTTCTGAATCTCATTGTAACCGCTGAAAAGCCATTGAGCCGGATGCTTCACAACTCCGGCACGTACCATGTTAAGATCAATATAAACAAGGCAACGCAGAAAATGCTCTCCGTCTTCCACTGCCGTCGCATGGTAACGATCTTCCCAGAATGCTCCCTGTCTCTTTTTCCTTTGATTGTATTCCTGTCCGGTTCGACCGGCAACAAGTTGAATAGACCTTGGAATTATTTCTCGATCACCGTCGTCCATCACCAGTAAATGGATGTGATTGGATGTGACAATGTAATTCAAGATCGTCAAACCATAGCGTTTTCTGGCCTGGTAAAGCCATTGAAGCCAGCGCCGCCGATCTTTTGCAAATTTAAACAGGAATTCTCCTTTGTGGCATCTGTGAGTGATGTGCCATATTTGTCCTGGAATATAGTGTCTTTTTGCTCTGGCCATAGCTATGTTGCCTTTTTTGACCGTAAAAAGTGGGTTATTAACCTGATTTCGATATGTAATTCACTTTTCTTGTTTGTTATTTTAACTGGTTAGCGCGGCCCGACCCCGCCCCGGCCGCCGCCCCGGCCCGCCCCGGACCCCGAAGACATACTGCTCTTCGATTATCTCGATGAATGTCTGAATACCGATTGGAAGCTTTTTCTTATTATTTTTTTACCTGTTTGATAAAATATCCTCCTGTTTTTGGGGCACCAAGAAATTCAATTTTTCCTCTATCCTTTAGAGCTTTTAGGTACCGTTCAATAGTTCGTTGGGCTTGATTCAACGCCACTCTGAAGTCAGTACTTTTGCTTCCTGGGTTTAATCGTATGAATTCAAGCAGTTCATTTACTCCGCCATTTACTCCGCCATTTACTCCGCCATTTACTTTTTCATTAATTGATGTTTCAAGTTTATGGGGCTCGGCAAGGTAGATTGTCAAGCGTACACGCATACCGATTTCAGTGATTTCAGGTTCGGGCAACCCAAGCTGTTTTGCTCCTTCGAATATTTTGCGGACACCGGTTCCCCACTGCTCAATAAGATCCAATTCTCGAAAAATTCTGGCAATAACCTGGTTTCTTATCTTCGACATCCCCTGTTTCATATCTTCAATGGTCAGACCTGGCAGAAGTATCCCCGGATTCTCAATTTCAATCCGATCATCGAGAAATACAATTCTAATTGGCGCGCCACGTTGAGAATAATCCGCATGAACGATGGCGTTAATGACGGCTTCCCGGAGGATAGTCAGAGGGATGCTCCAGACATCTTTTCGTCTGATTTCCGAAAAATCTGCCCCCCGCATGGCGTGCTTCTTCAGGAAGAGCATTATTTCATCAACTGCTCTTGGTAAAGGGACATTGATATCGATATGGTCAAAGATGTCTATTTTTTTGGTTCCAAAAAAACGACCACATTGTATCCAGGCATCAGGAAAAAAGTAATCACGTCGTTTGCCAAATAACAGCATCCCGCCTACTGTTGGTACCAGTTTATCCTGGACATGGGTAAGCAATCTCAGCTTTTCCATATCATTTTTTGTCAGACTACGAACTGTTTCAAATGTTTCTGTCAGTGCCTGGAAATCAATATCCGCAGCTTTAGCGTCCAGAACAGGCAGTTCATCAAATCCTTTGCCGCTCACACTTCTTTTTAATTCTTCTATTAAAGGCATATCTGCCTGACGATTGCTGGAACCTAAACGGACAAATACACCTTGCTGTTCACCTTTTTGTTTCAGGTAATGTGGACGTAACTGGCTGGGAAATACTTCAACAGCCAGTAAAGTGAGATCATTGCTTGGAATTAGTTCAATATTGGGAATTAGGCGGGGAACGATGGCGTCGGCGATCATATTGCTGAGTCGTTCTTCTTCGTCCAGAGGATTGCCGGGTACACCAATAACCGTGTGATTATCCTCAACACCAATAAGCATGATACCACCTGCAGTATTGGCAAAGGCCACCAGTGTTTTCATGATATTGGCAGGAGAGGAAAGGTCCCGTTTGAACTCAAGGGTTTTTCCTTCCTGTGAGTGCAGGAGATGATCGAATTTCATATCACATCAGCAAATGTTTTCTCTGTTTTACGAAAATAAACAATACCTGTAGCAAGGATAATACCGACCAAAGTCAGAGAAAGAAGAAAACCCGGCCAGTACAGCTGATATTCGCCACCAAGAATTGCCCAGCGAAATCCATCAATAACACCAACCATGGGGTTCATTGAATAGAGAAGGCGCCATTTGTCAGGGACAAGGGAGCTGGTAAATCCAACAGGAGATATATACAGACCCAGTTGAACAACAAAGGGGATGATATAACGAAAATCTCGATATTTAACATTTAAAGCTGCAATCCAGATCCCTCCAGCCATGGATGCGCTGAACGCAAAAAGAATAAAAAGTGGAAGCAGGAATATTTTAGGGCTTGGAATAAAACCGTACCAGAGCATCAAAGCGAGAAGGATTGAAAAGGATATGAGGAAGTCAACAAAACTGACGATTACCGCACTCGCTGGCATAACAAGGCGCGGGAAGTAGACTTTGGAAATCATATTGGAATTGGCTATTAGACTGTTGCCGGCTTCTGCAAATGAGGTGGCGAAAAATTGCCAGGGCAACATGGCGCTGAATACCATGATCGGATACGGAGCTCCGCCTGATGGTAGTTGTGCGAGTCTGCCAAAGACAATGGTGAAAACAATCATAGTCAAAAGTGGTCGGAGCAGTGCCCAGGCAATGCCTATTGCCGTCTGTTTGTAGCGCACAAGAATGTCACGCCAGGCAAGAAAGTAGAACAGCTCTCTGTATGTCCATAGATCACGCCAGTATTGTTGTTCTATTCTGCCTGGCTCTATGATTAATTTGTTCTTTGTCATCTTGTTTTTATGTGCAAGTGTACAAATTGGGGACATGCTTAAAGTTGATGCTACAGATTATAGCAAATAAATTGATACCTTTGGCGAATGGTAGGTTGCGGTTGAGCGAATCATTTACCGATTGTTGGGTTTCGCTCGTATCTTTCTTTACGACGCATTTTGAATACAAACAGGGAATGAGCGAAACCCAACTGTTACGTTGTATACGCTCTTCACCAACCTACCCGTAGCATAACAGTCTCAATTCATCTGCGAAGATCTATAGCTCTTGAATTAATCAGTAATCTTTATTGAGAGGATAATTGCGGGGATACAGTACTGATTTCCCATGCTCCCACTCAAAAGTTGTAAATATTCGGCTAGCACCCCATCTTCGTGCAATCCGGCTTGTTCACATATGAGTCAATATAGTTCACAGGCCGGATTGCACGAACCTGGGGCACTATTCAAAAATTTATAATTCAGTGGTGTGGGCTGTTTCCAGTTTCAACCCGAATATTTACCAAAAGTTGAATAGAATCTGTTCTTAATTAGAACGTTATGCGGAGTTTATTGTAGAATCAAGGAAAAATCGCAAGGGAAGGAATTTTTATATGTTCGAAAATGGTTTCAGGGGATACATCATATCGAAAAAATGGTGGCAATTTTATCACAATAATGCCGAAAAACCGCAAGGAGGTCAAAGAGTTTTATGGACAACTTCGACAAGTAATTGAAGGAACACAGTACCTAATTTGCCCTTTCCCATTCAAATCTGGCGATATTTTTTTCATTTGAATTAAAATCAATTCCTATCAGGTAGATGTCTTTCTCATCAGCCAGGTATTTTTGCTGATAATTTTTTTCTTTAATTTGTTGCAGGGCTGTACCATTGCCATCAACCTTGAATTCAAGGATATAAATGTTGTCTCCCAATTTGATTGTCAGATCAATTCTTCCCTTACTGGTAACATCTTCTGCGGTAATATTCAGTCCCAGGCTTGCCAGGTAGGCATATATGACGCTGGCAAAATAGCCCTCATAACTACTGATGGTATTATTGACATAGTTGTTGTAGGGGATGGAGGCAAAGAGGGTGGCGAGGGTGTTCTTGAAAAGATTCATGTCACCATTTTTCAGAGCCGTGAAAAGTGAGCTTTTTGTTTGGGTAAACTGATGTTCATCGGTAAGGTAGACGATGAGCATATCGTTAAAGGATAGGGCAACTTCCTTGTTCGGCAATTTAAGATGGTATTCAAAACCTCCAAATTCAAGTTCGATAATTTTGTCAATGGTCAGATAGCCGGCTTGAAAGAGCACAGGCTCGATTCGGATGTTTTCGATATCAAAGCTATCCAGTA
This sequence comes from Thermodesulfobacteriota bacterium, assembly GCA_034722915.1. GTDB lineage: Bacteria > Desulfobacterota > Desulfobulbia > Desulfobulbales > Desulfocapsaceae > Desulfocapsa. The sequence continues at coordinate 5,371 of JAYEOK010000081.1, forward strand.
GGCCTGCACTGACCTTCAGGTTTTCAAGTGTTGGTATATAGGAATTTGTTTCTTGCAACAATTTGATTAAAAATGTCGGCGTTCCGGTTG
>JAYEOK010000081.1:5560-16462 GCA_034722915.1 Thermodesulfobacteriota bacterium
CGAATCCGGTTTTGTCAACATAGAGGTAGTTTTCATTCCTGATTTCGCTGAATGTCTGTATGCTGATTGGAAGTTTCTTCATGTTGCTATTTCGGGGAGACAATACCTATTCTGCCCTTTCCCAGTCAAATCTGGCGATATCTTTTTCATTTGATTTTTAGATCAATCCTTCCTTTGCTGGTAACATCCTCGGCGGTAATATACAGTCCCAGGCTGGAAATTTGGGAGGCAGTATACTAAATTCAATACTCTTCCTATCTGTTCTAGTCAAGGTTTGATGTTTTTTTCCTTTAATTTAGTTCGGATCTTCAATATCTTCCATCCCGGACATTCCGTGATAACTGCGAGATTGTCTATCTGCAAAGACCTCTCCATCAATATCAACCAGTGAATGTATTGAGAAAGTATTTGACTGATGGTCACTATTTTTATAAAATAGTCATTACAAATGGTTCGATTGCTTGAGGAGGATCTATGCAAATATCTGTTACTGAATTTAAAGCAAAATGTACCAGTATTTTTCGTGACATTGAAAAACAAAAAAAATCTATCGAGATTACACGCCGAGGAAAAATCATAGCGATTGTTCAACCACCTGCCGATACAGGTATTGTTCCTGAACATTTTCTTGGTTGTCTACATGACACTCTCACATTTCATCAAGGCTGGCAAGATCCACTGGGTGAGGATGAATGGGAGGTTTGTAAATAGTGTACCTGCTTGACATCAATGTTTGGCTTTGGATGGTCGAAAAACCTGTCTCCATTCCAAAGAAAATGGTACCAATTGTTAACAATTCCAATAATTATCCTTTTGCTCTTTCTGCCATAAGCGTTTGGGAGGTTGCAAAAAAGGTTAGTCTTGGCAAGCTTGGACTCTCTATTCCAATTACTGATTGGATAAAAAAAGCCACCGACAGCACCTATATCCAAATTCTCCCCTTGTCAATCCAAGTATCTGTGGAATCAACGCAATTACCAGGAGAGTTTCATAAAGATCCAGCAGACCAGATCATTGTGGCAACAGCCCGTCTGCATAACTTGACAATTCTTACTGCCGACCGCTTGATACACAACTATCCTCATGTGAAAACAGTATACTGATATGATCTTTAACACTTACAGAGAAATCAGGAAATAAAATCAAGGGACATGATACATATTTCATCCGATACCGAGTGAATTCTTTATTTTTTCATCAAATCGTGATTCCGGTCTTAATTATTTCAGATAAAAAATCACTATCGTCGTGGCTTTTTTCAATTAGGATAGGCTCTATTCTGTCGTCGATCTCCCTTCTGAGTTTCCAAAGTAGTGGCCTGGTAGAGAAAAAATCTCCAGATGCGGTATCAACGACAACAGCGACATCAATATCACTGTTTTTATGGGCATTACCTCTTGCATAAGATCCGTAAAGAATAAGTTTTTCAAAAACCATATGTTGTGCTAATAGTTTTTTGTACTTTTTAACCATAGTTATAACTTCTGAAGTATCCATTTTTGTAACTCCATCGCATTGTGTAATATTTCAGAGCAACGATCTTGGGTAAGACTCTTCAATAACTGTTCTTTATGAGTGGGATAACAGATCACTGCAAACATGTCTTCAACTGCAATATTGTAATCCCAGTTAATACGCTTTAAATAACGTTTTTTTCTTTAGACTTCATGGCTGACACCCGTAAGATTTCTAGAATCTGTCAGCCATAAAATCTGACGTTTGACACATTTTTTACTTACTGTTATTTCAGTGTGTTACAGGTGTCAACCATATCAGTGCCTTATAAATTTTTTTCTTGTTTTTTCTTGCTTAAAATAATTTGGTTAAGGTACTTATCAGGCTCTGCGTAGTTAGGTGAGTTTGGTTGTGTCATTTCGATCCATCCAGACTCCAGTGCCGGTTTTAAATAATCGGAATTAAATGTAGGCCTGTGTTTAAGTCCAAATTCTTTCATTGCCTGTTGAGTACTTAGTGACGATGCTGATAGGACGTTCAGTATCCGGTGTACTTGTTCGGTTACTTGATCGGTTACTTGTTGTTCGTCGGATTGCCAGCTATCTTTTCCTAGATCAACCAACGGGTGTGGGTAGAGGGTTACCAGGAAGTAGTTAATATCTTCATCGGTTTGAAAAATAGGTTAAGGGGAGCCGTTACATTGCATGAAAAAGCGCATTTTGGGAATGCCGGTGCTGCGCCCCTCTGTTAAATCCATTTCCTTGAAAAATCTCCGATACGACTGTTGCGGTAGTTGCGTGTGATGACCCGCTCACTGTTTAATATACAGGGACATGATACTTATTACTCGTCAAGTGTAACAAAATATCTTCCTTTTTTTAGAGCACCCCGAAATTAGGCCTTACCCTCATTTCTTAACGCTTAAGCCAGTGTCCAATAGTACGTTGGGGGGGGCTAAAGATGCTTTGAAATCAGAGCTTTTTTCCCTGGATTTGATCGAATAAATTTAAGAAATTTATTTGCTCCCCATTTGTTTTTTTCATTCAATAGTGTTGCAAGATTATGGATCGTTGCCAGCTTCTAAGTAACAAAATGTCGAGTACCCCTATAAAAATCGTAGAATCAACAAGGTAAGGTAAGTTGGTGTTGCCCACTCACGTCATTCCCGCATGTTTTTAGCGGGAATCCAGGATGGAGTGTGTGGCTAGTTTCTGGATTCCGGCTAAGGACATGCCGGAATGACGATATAAGTTTTTTATTACTTTTAAAATAAATGTCGGGATCTTCACTCCGGTTGCCTTGCTGAATAGTTAAAGGTATACGCCTGTCGATCCCAGTTCTTTTGCCTCTACCTGGCCCTTTGTTTTTTTTATATTTTTTACTCAGTTTTTTTAGTAAGTACTGAACCGTTGCTGGTAGAGGATATAGTTGTCATCGAAGGTCATTGGTTGTTAATCCTGTATCTTTGATTTTTGGACCGTGGGGCATCAGGGATTGTCCTTGCCAGTAGCCTTTTCTTCAAGAGTTTGGATAATGCTTTCTTGAAATTTCCGGTTCGGGATTTATAGCCAAGAGCATCAAGTAATTGTGCTGAAGAAAGTGGACCTTTTCGGCATGCCTGCAGTATCAGCTTTTCTGCGGTGGAGAGATCATGGGCCTCGTCATGGGCCTCGTCATGGGCCTCGTCATGGGCCTCGTCATGGGCCTCGTTATGGGCCTCGTCGATTGCGGATTGTTTGGCAGGTTGCGCTGATAGGGGGGCAGTCAGGTATATGGTTACTCGTACGCGCATGCCGATTTCAATAATTTCGGGTTCTGGCAGGTGCTGTTTTTTCGCATCCTCAAAAATGCGGCGGATTCCGGTTCCCCATTGTTCAATAAGGTCGAGTTCACGGAAGGTGCGGGCAATGACCTGATTTCGTATCCTGGACATGCCTTGTTTTATGTCTTCGATGGTCAGGCCGGGCAAAAGGATGCCGGGATTTTCGATTTCAATCCGATCATCAAGGAATACCACTCTGGTGGGTGCGCCCCGTTGCGAATAATCAGCATGAACTAAGGCATTGATAACAGCTTCGCGGAGAATGGAGAGGGGGGATACTCCAGATATCTTTACGTCTGATTTCTGATAAATCAGCACCGCGCATGGCGTGTTTTTTTAGAAAGAGCATGATCTCATCCACCGCTTTGGGTAGAGGAGCGTGAATGTCGATGTGGTCGAAAATGTCGATTTTATCTGTGCCGAAAAATCGGCCGCATTGTATCCAGGCATCGGGAAAGAAAAAATCCCGCCGTTTTCTGAAAAGCAGCATGCCGCCGACTGTCGGAACCAACTGTCCCTGGACACGGGTAAAGAGTCGCAGCTTTTCCAGGTCGGTTTCTGTCAGCGCACGGGTTGTTTCCTTCCTGTGACTGCAGGAGGTGGTCAAGTTTCATATTACATCAGCAAATGTTTTTTCTGTTTTTCTGTCAGATGTGTCAGATGGGGTCAGGTCTCATTATGGCACTGATTACCTTGCTCGCCGGGGCACTTAATTACAGTATGCCCCAACAGAATAAAATTGGTTATATAAATCCGCTGCGACAAACCATTGTCGTATGAGTTTTTGCCAGTAATCTCAAAGAATTAAATCTCCATTTGGCGTTAGTTTGCAGAATTCTGGGGATACAATACTTAACTGTGGTTAAGTGTAAAATACCCTCCCGTTTTCAGGGCACCTCGAAATTCGATTAGTTTTTCACCTTTTCAATGACTTAGATTTTGGTTCGAGGGGTCGGGCCAAGTTAATAGAGTGTTATCGTCCATTTTTCCTGGCGCTGTATTCTATCTGCGGCTAACTCTTCCTTGGTCAGCATTTTGTGGAGCTGCTTGACTTTGTCATATGATTGCACTCCAAGAAGCCCCATCAACTTGTCATAATCGATCAGTACATTCTTCTTTCTCGGAGATTGGATCCCACTATAGCCACCCAAAGGCCACTGTGATGGATGATCCACTACAGGTACTCGCTAATCGACATACTCTATTCCTTCCAAAATCGTCAATCTTTCACGCATGCGGGAATAAAGTTTTGCTTCTCCTGCCCATTCCACATATTCAATATCTCTTCCATCTAAGTTTTCTGCCGTCCAATCTCGTAAAAAAGTTTCTGAAGAGACACCATATTTTTTTTCAAAAAGGTCTAATTTTTTTTTTCCTAATTGCAAAGCATACCCAATTCGATGTTCCTCTGCTTTGATGGCTTCACTAAAAACAGCTTTGGTCGATGCATGATCAGAGTGAATTTTAATTTCAGTCATTTATTTTCCCTGTGAACTAGTGCCTGGAAACCTGGCTTTCGGCGGCTTAAAGACATCTTTTCGAAATAGGGGACGAACCCCGTTTTTTTCTTAACATATCCGATGATGCACAATTTATTATATTTGTTCCCATGTAATTTGGGAAATGTTTTTTTCTGCCGAATTGAAATCAATGCCGATCAGATAAATAGTTTTTTCTTCAGCTAGGTATTTCTGCTGGTAATTTTTTTCTTTAATCTGTTCCAGGGCATTACCACTGCCGTCAACTTTGAATTCAAGGATGTAGATATTGTTGCCGAACTTAATGGTCAGGTCGATCCGGCCTTTACTGGTAACATCTTCGGCAGTAATATCCAGGCCCAGGCTGGCCAGATAGGCATAGATAACACTGGCAAAATAACCTTCGTAACTACTGATGGTGTTGTTGACGTAATTATTATAGGGAATGGAGGCAAAGAGGGAAGTAAGTGTTTCCCGTAATGCATCAAGATTACCCTCTTCAAATAGTGTGTAGAGTTGATCCTGGTATCGTCCTTTGCTTGTTGTTTGATCTGTCAGGTAATCGATCAGGACATCATTGAAGGAGAGTTGTACCTCCTTGTTGGGGACAGAGAGGCGATATTCGTATCCCCCGCGTTTTCTTTCCCGCATTTCCTTAATGCTCAAATATCCAGCCTGGAACAGGATGGGCTCAAGTTTGATGTTTTCAATATCAAAACTGTCTATCAAGCTGTTATTTACCCAGAGGTCGGTGAGTTGTGGAAGGAAGTAATTATGTCGTTGAATGATCTTTATAAGAAAAGTGGGCGTTCCTGTTGCAAACCAGTAGTTGCTGAATTTAAAATTGTTTTTAATGAACAGCAAGATATCAAAGGGGTTATAAACTTTATCACCCAGGAATTTATAACCGTTGTACCATTCACGGACTTTTTCCATGTCCACATTTTGGAGGTACGGTAAAAATACGGTCTCCAGGTCATTATGGGTGTAACCGCAGATTGTAGCAAAATCTTCAGATAAGGTGATATCCAGGAGGTTGTTTAACCCGCTGAAAATCGACACCTTGGCAAACTTGCTTACCCCCGTCAGGAAGGCAAATTTAATAAATTCGTCACTGTCCTTGATGGTGGTGTATAGGTCCTTGAGGATCTCCCTGGCCTCTTTGGCCATCTCCACCTGATCAAGATTGTCGAGGATCAGTTTGTCATATTCATCAACCAGGATAACAACTTTCCGGTCATATTTCTGGAATGCTTTTTTGATAAGTTCTTTGAAACAGCCGCCAAGGTCAGCCGTATCCCTGCATTGCAGCTCCAGCCGCTCCTCATTATCACGGAGGATGTTATGAACATCCTGTTTCATGTCGTCAACGGTTCTGGCTACTCCGGCAAAACTGAGTTTAATAACGGGATATTTTATGTGCCAGTCCCAGCGATCATGGGCAGCCAGTCCGGTAAAGAGTTCCTGACGTCCCTCGAACAGGGCTTGCAGGGTGGAGACAAGAAGACTTTTACCGAATCTGCGGGGCCGGGAGAGGAAATAGTATTTTCCATTTTCAACCAGGTCAACAGCCATGCCTGTCTTGTCAACGTAGGCATGATGTTCTTCGATTATCTCGCTGAACGTCTGGATACCGATGGGGAGTTTTTTTTGTTCCGTGGGCACCATACCTATTTCACCTGTTCCCATTCAAAGTTAAAATTCTGGGGACACAATACTTAATTATTATCAAATATGACAAAATATCCTCCTGTTTTGGGGACACCACGAAATTCTATTTTGCCGCTATCCTTTAAATGTTTCAGCCATCGTTCAAGAGTGCATTGGGATTGGTTCAAGGCTTTTCTGAAGTCAGGACTCTTCCTACCTGGGTTTGCTCGTATAAATTCAAGTAATTCATTTGCTCCGTCATTTACTCCGCCATTTAACGTTGTGACCTTATGGGGGTAGCCAGGAAGATAGTGATACGTACACGCATGCCGATTTTAGTGCCTTACAGAATATTGTCTTGTTTTTTTTGAACATATTCTGATAAGGCACTTATCCAGTGAACTGAATTGTTTCCGGTTGAACCGGGTTAGTGATTTCGGGTTCCAGCAGCATGAGTTGTTTTAGAAAAAGCATAACATCGTGGACAGCTATGGACAGAGGAACATTGATGTCGATATGGTCAAAAATATTAGCTAGACTTCAGACTATAACAGGTCAGGGGTGCCCAATGTTCCTCTAATTGTTTTACTTTGCGTGAGAGAATGTTTTGCTTTTCAGAAATACGATCAGGATGGTTTTTAAGTCTGTATAATTTGTCCTGTTCTCTTAATTTCGTCAATTAAAATGCCACCTTTGTCAAAGTCATTCGGTGTAAAAGGTATGGGGTCTATTCTACTATCCAATCCTCGTCTGTATGGGACAATGAGTCTTCTGTCAGAGAATCTGTCACCCTTGAAAAAAGTTGAAATTATGGCAATATCTATGTCGCTGTCTTTTCTTTGGTTACCAGTTGCATAAGAGCCAAACAAAAAGACCTTCTGGATCGGGATGTTGTCTTCTCTTAACCGCCTGATATAATCTTTGACTATTTTATTTACTGGATTTGCTGATGCAGCCATTTTTTCAATCTCTCTATCTGGTCAAGTTTTGTTTCCGTAAAGGTCTTTGTGCATTTTTTGTAAAATGCGAATTTATCATCGGGGTATCTTGTTTCAAGATTGTAGTCCGATACTTCTTCAAGCAATTCCAGAACATTGTCATCAACTTCAAGCTCAGCTTTTTCTGCCAGATAAGCAAGGTTGTGAGAAAAAGGTGGAGTATTGTTATGTTTGGCAACGTAGATAGCTTTTAAAGTTTTTTCCAATGTCAAGTGCCCGAAAAATAAGGCATAAGAATAATCTTTCTTTTCAGATAGGTGTCTTGCGACATTCCAATCTTGGCTAGCTGATTTGAGCCAGTACTTTATTTTCTTTTCTTTATTCATCTATCTAATGGTTACTACAAAAGATATGAAAAGTCACGTATGTGTATTCCAGGGACAGCAACATAACGACAGTTGTTTACATGTTGTAAACTGACGAATCCACCCAGCGCGAAAAACCGGGACATTACGTTTTTCTAGTATCATTCCCGGTACTATTCTTGAGTAGATACTTTCCCTTTTGGTGTTATGTGGTATTTCTGCAAGCCCTATAAAGCAGCGCATTTTGTCAATCGTAGGATGTTTTTTCTACCGCCGAGGTCGGAGTCCTGGCGAACATAACATGTTGCCGGTGCTAACTGTTTCCTGCTCCATGCAAGCACAGCAAATCATTTTCAACCAGGTCAACAGCCATGCCTGTCTTGTCAACGTAGGCATGATGTTCTTCGATTATCTCGCTGAACGTCTGGATACCGATGGGGAGTTTTTTTTGTTTCGTGGGCACCATACCTATTTCACCTGTTCCCATTCAAAGTTAGATACGTTTTTGTCATTTGAGCTGAAGTCTATCCCGATCAGGAAGATATCTTTTTCTTCGTCCAGATACTTTTGCTGATAGTTTTTTTCCTTTATCTGCTGCATGGCATTACCGCTGCCATCGACTTTAAATTCAAGGATGTAGATATTGTTTTCAAGTTTAATCGTCAGGTCGATTCTCCCCTTACTAGTGACATCTTCGGCAGTAATATCCAGGCCCAGGCTGGCCAGATAGGCATAGATAACACTGGCAAAATAGCCTTCGTAACTGCTGATAGTGTTGTTGACGTAATTATTATAGGGGATAGAGGCAAAGAGGGAAGTAAGTGTCTCTTTAAATTGCCCAAGGTTTCCATTGGACAGGGCGGTATAGATATCTGATTGAAATTCTGCCTTCTCACTGGTCTGGTCGGTGAGATATCCCAGAATAAAATCATTAAAGGAATACTTTGTTTCAAGATTGGGGAATGACAGGATATACATGGTGAGTGCTCCGGTCTGCACCACATCTTTGATCGTAAGATATCCTGCCTGAAACAGAATGGGCTCAAGTTTTATGTTTTCAATGTCAAAGCTGTCAATCAGGGCAACATTTGCTTTAAGATTTTCCAGTGCTGGAATGAAAAAGTTCTGATTTTGAATGAGTTTGATCAGAAAAGTGGGTGTTCCTGTTGCAAACCAGTAGTTGCTGAATTTAAAATTGTTTTTAATGAACAGCAAGATATCAAAGGGGTTATAAACTTTATCACCCTGGAAATTATAACCGTTGTACCATTCACGGACTTTTTCCATGTCCACATTCTGGAGGTACGGTAAAAATACGGTCTCCAGGTCATTATGGGTGTAACCGCAGATTGTAGCAAAATCTTCAGATAAGGTGATATCCAGGAGGTTGTTTAACCCGCTGAAAATCGACACCTTGGTAAACTTACTTACCCCCGTCAGGAAGGCAAATTTAATAAATTCGTCACTGTCCTTGATGGTGGTGTATAGGTCCTTGAGGATCTCCCTGGCCTCTTTGGCCATCTCCACCTGATCAAGATTGTCGAGGATCAGTTTGTCATATTCATCAACCAGGATAACAACTTTCCGGTCATATTTCTGGAATGCTTTTTTGATAAGTTCTTTGAAACAGCCGCCAAGGTCAGCCGTATCCCTGCATTGCAGCTCCAGCCGCTCCTCATTATCACGGAGGATGTTATGAACATCCTGTTTCATGTCGTCAACGGTTCTGGCTACTCCGGCAAAACTGAGTTTAATAACGGGATATTTTATGTGCCAGTCCCAGCGATCATGGGCAGCCAGTCCGGTAAAGAGTTCCTGACGTCCCTCGAACAGGGCTTGCAGGGTGGAGACAAGAAGACTTTTACCGAATCTGCGGGGCCGGGAGAGGAAATAGTACGTACCATTTTCAATCAGATCAACCGCCATGCCGGTTTTGTCTACATAGACATGATCGTCTTCCCGTATTGTGCTGAATGTCTGGATACCGATGGGGAGTTTTTTCATCATGAGCAGGTTTTTTTGTTTTGTGGGCTTAACTATGCCTCACATGGACTGATTATATGCTTTTTTTTTGCATCTTCCCAGTCTGAAAGTGCAAAAAATAGACGGATTCTGGGAACACAAGGAATTCTGGGGACACAACATCTGTTTTTGGTCAAGTGAAAAGTCCCCAGTTTCCAACCAGCCTATTCGTTATGCAATTCTATGGTCAGGCCGGGCAAAAGGATGCCGGGGTTTTTGATTTCGATCCGATCATCCAGGAATACCACTCTGATAGGCGCTCCCCTTTGCGAATAATCAGCATGGATCAAGGCATTGATAACTGCTTCCCGGAGAATGGAGAGGGGTAATTTTTGTGATAGACTGCATTTGCCAGCCCTTTTTCCTCAGCCACACCTATGATGGTGTAACCTCAGCCAATATTGCCGAAATCGTTGGCGAAGGCACAGAACAATAAGCCCGATTACATCACCACTGTCCGTCTGTCACCAATGGTTGCGGCATAATATAATGGCAGGAATTGCAGCTTCTGCTCAGGTAATTTGTTACTTGTCCCGCTGTAGAGTACAAGTCCTTGTGGGCAATCGCGGTATTTTTTAAGCATCAGATGAAGGCTTTTCAAACTCCCGCCTGCACCGGATTTCACCTCTACAGGATAAATTTTACCTTTACGAACAACGAGAAAATCAACTTCAGCACTACTGCCACGGGCCTGCCGTGCCCAATAAAACAAATCGGAACTATGCCAGGCCAATAGCTCCTGGGCAACAAATTGTTCTGCCAGCGTACCACGATATATCGCCAGAAGATTCTTTTGTTGCATTTCAAATTCTACCGGCACCTGACAAAGTCGCTGCATAAGCCCTATGTCCAGCAGGGAGGCCTTAAACTTTTTTTGATTGGCTGTGGCGCCCAACGGCAAACCACTTGGATCACAGGAGGGGATTTTGTGAATTATCTTTGCTTTCACCAGCAGGTCAAACGCCTTATGATTCATCTGGCTGGAATACCCTTCATTGAGACGGGTGTATTTTAATTGTTGGCCAATATTTTTTGCTACGTTTAACAAAACACCATCAAGACACATCGTATTGATGTGTGGGGTATATTTGGCAAAGTCATCCCTGTATGAGTCAAGAATTTCTGATTGTACCTGAAATGCCTCAACCATTGAGCCAGTGTCACGATAGGTT
>JAYEOK010000082.1:0-4288 GCA_034722915.1 Thermodesulfobacteriota bacterium
TCATATTATGGAGACAAATGTTACTGTTTTAACCCCTTACCCCTTTCAGCCGGGTGAAAAGATTTATATTGAGAGTGGTCCCAGGCGTGGTGACTGGCTGGTGCTTGCCTGTAATGAGAAAAAAGTGACACTGCAGTGTCCGATCAGCAAGAGAGAATTTTCATGGGATCGTTTCTGCTTTCATGTCGAAAAACGTGATCAGGAGTGGCCAATGCCAGAGTCTTTTTAGTACCCTCTTGAGGGGTATAAATACGACGCCATCTCAGATTTGACCTTTTTACGGACTTATCAATATTGATGGCGTCGTAAAAACTCTTCATCTACTTCGTTGCTGTATTTTTTCTATCATTACGACGTACTTTAGTACGCCGAAATAATAGAAAATATACGCGCCTCGCGCCCTGTAAGAAGTACCCTTGGGGTGCATATGAAATTTTTCGAAGTCTGTGCTTATCTACTTAGCCATCGAAAAATTTAGTTTTTACGAGCTTGTCACAATCAGTGCCTTACTCCTCAATTCCTGTCAAAAATAACAAGAAAACGAAAAAGATCTTTTGAAATTATGAAGATACAATTACAGCTAAGGCACTTACACCCCACAAGGGGGTACTGAAATGAGTGCCGGCTTACCATTCATCACCGGTATTAGTACCTTACAGAATATTTTCTTGTTTTTTTCAAAGAAAATATTCTGATAAGGTACTTATGCCGGCTTTACTTACCGTTTACCGGTGTTAGATATTAAACTATTCAGACTTCATTTTTTGGATCAGCCGCATGGTTTCAGCAGCGGCATCCTCAGGTGACAGAGCGGTATCGGAGATGCCGGAAATAACCCTGACAATTTCATGGTCGACTTTCTTTTCCTGCCACACCTTACCCTCCGGGGTAGCGATATAGACTGAAAAATTATGATGACCGCTGCCGGGTCGTTCACCAATAATATTGATGAGGGTTGCGGCCTTGGCCGGGTCCCCTTTTGCAAAGAGCACATTGCCAATCGCATAACCTGCTCTGACCCGACCACTGGTAACAACGATAGTCTTCTCAGAAACGGTCAAACCAGCGGCTTTAAGATCTTTGCTCAGGGTTGAAAGATAGGGCAACAAATGCCCTTCGTCCATAATTGCTTTTGCATTAAGACCATCGGAGATGACGATCTGAACATCTGGATTGTTGCCATTCCAGGAGGCGCGGAGCTTCTCCAGTGTCGCCACCGCAGCTTCACTTAACTCTTCGCCACTGGCTGGTGCTGCGATGAAATTTTCCCTGTCCTTTGATTTTGTGGCAATTCCAACAGTATTGGGAATGGTTTTTACAAATTCTGGAGTAAACTCAGCCCACAGAGAAATCTTGGCATCATCATAAAGAGCATGGATTTGTTTGTTCAGTTCAGGTTCGATTTCGGAAACTTTCTCTCCGTATCCCAGGGCCAGGTCAACCCCGCGGCCGACAACCTCTTTTATCTTCTTGTTTCCTTCAGCGTAAATCTCCTCTTGGGAGCGTTTGTCGCCTTTGGCAAGAAGGTATTGATAATAGACCCAGATCGGATCACCTGCATGTTCCGTAAATTTGCCCGCTTCATCAATGATTTTTATCCGTTTAAAAAAGTCCCACATGGCATCATTGACCTTGAAACCAAATTCCTCGCGCAAGCGGACATGATCCTGAAAACTGGTGGTCAGGTAACTGAGCATGGGATCATTACGGGTAGGCAGGGCCATCAGATAAGCCGGGTTGGCCGGTGCAATCTGATTCTGGCACCACTCAAGGTCATCAAGGCTCACGGTCATATGCAGGGTCGAACAGATATCAAGTCCGTGTACAAGTCCATGCAGCTTACCCATGACAATATCTTCGAGACAGCAGCGAACCAGTTGCTCACGGGTAGTAAAGACTTCAGGGCCGATGAAACCGGCGACATCGTTAACATGCATCCAGGCGCCTTGGGGCTGAACTTTTTCCAGTTCCTGCTCAAGAGCCCGGGAAAGGCCGTATTTTCGCGACTCATGCACGACCATATCAAAACCGTTTCCCGCACCGTTGGTAAAATCGGCTCCCTGACCGGTCTCAAAGTAAAGACCGTAACGCTGACCTTTACGGGATCTGGCATTTTCCAGCAACGATTCATTACTGATTCCAAAAGTAGTATTGGCCTGATCAGTACCAGCCAGACTCTGGAAGAAGAGTGCCGTTGAGCCAGGATATTTCTTTTCAACCTTTTCCTGGACATCAATATGGGCCAGAACACACCAGGGCATGGTTTTTTCAAGCTTAAAAGTTTTCAGAATATCAGACATTGCATTTTCAACGGAGTGAACACTCTCGACACTGCTGTCAACCGGGTTATTCCCAAGTAAAAGATCGCCGGTGGCAAAAGAAAAGGCATTAAAGACCTGCCACTGGATATCATCGCGATTATCAGTAGGAGAGTTGGGCTGAATCCGGGCTGCGAGATAGCCTTTCGCGCCCAGGTTGGTGCCTGGCAGGGTATTAAAAATTTTCTGTCCCACCTGTGTCAATTCAGCATTGCTCATCAGCTTTGGGACACATGCGATTACATCGCTGTTCAAGCCAAACATGATTCCCTTGATATCGGCCTCACTCCTGGTCAGGATAAACTCCTTGAGTTCACCCATGGTCATCTTTTTGACCTTTTCATATTGAGCCTGATCAGTTGTCTTCCAGATCAATTTCTGCAACTCATCGACAAAAAGAGGATGCTCGTGGATATTTTTAATTGTGGTGTTGGCCAACAGCTTACGCGCATACTCCCTGGTCGTATCGTTATCAGCTGCAACCTTAATCGTAGCGTCCCCTTCCTTGAAATCGTTGGCTGCTCCAATGACCTGCTGGTAAAGGGTCTGGTCAAACTTGCCTTTTAGCCGATCGACATAGGCGAATACATCTTCATCACTTTTGATATCTTTAATAGTCACCGCCCCAGCCAAAGAGGCTAAAGAAACTATCATAAAAATGATCAGGACAGAGATCCCCAAGATTTTTTTCACAGCAAAATTGCGGTGCATGTGCTCTGTACACTTCATAGCCGTACCTCCCTTTTGATTAAAGTTGTTCCATAGAGACTTTCCGGAAAAAGTCCTCTCAAACATTGATGGTATTCAAGGTGCCCTAAAATGAAAAATGCACGTTAAGGCCGCCGTAAACATAGGTGTCATCGTTACCGTATGCATTGTCTTCAATACTGTCCCTGATGTCTGAATCAAGCAAAGTGGTAACTGTCAGCATTGGTATGATAGCAATAGTATCAGTTGCCTTAAACGGTACTTCTATACCGATATTGAAGTCGACAAAGGCGCTGTCATCAGATCCGAAAGAGGCGGAATTGTTATCGCTGTCAGCATAACCTATACTACTGGAGAGGTCGATGTCAAATCTGTCGTTAATCGAAAAGGAATATCCGATGGCAAAATTTGCGTAGAATCCGTTAACTTCATTGAAGTCATAGTAAAGGGTAAATGAGGGTTGGAGCAGGACGTCATAGGACGTGGCAAGATAGACTTCCTGGGTGTCGTCCGTATCATCCCAGTTGGGGTATAAATAATCGATAAGTCCAACGCCGAGTGTAAGTTTGTCGAAAGAGTGACTGTAGGCGATGGTCAGGTCTATTTCGGTGAACTGCCAGGCCCGGCTATCACAGTCACTGGTATAGACACACTCATCTTCACCAAAGTCAGTGAGATTCATGTTGGTCCATAAATTAAAGGAAAAACCACCGGCGGCAAGCGTCAGTGAAGGCTGCAGAACTGCATCTTCATTAATTTCCATACCCCGCCATACATATTTACTGACAACAGGGACATCAAGTTCTACATCTATCTTTGACTCCTCAGCCAGAACCGGTGAGGAAAGGGTGTTTGCCGCTATAAAAACCAGAATTACTACTCCCAACCTGCTATGAAAATAATGGGGCATTTTTTTTATCAGCCGTTGTTTCAGCACCTTACTAAAGTATGAAAACTTTTCCACAAATACTTCCCCCTTTCTTTGATTACATTTGGCATATCTTAAAGCAGGGTAGATACTGATGAGTAGTTATGTTACATCAATAAATCACAAATATCCCCTTGCGTCCAAGACGTTGGCCTCCCTGTTGATCTGACAACGGAGTCCAAAGTCCTGGTTTGTCGTGATATGCCGGGTAAGGAACGGAGCGTTAATAACTTGAACAAAATCGCGCTTGGATTTAGGTCATGTTTGACCGATCTGATTGAACAAAGCCGCAGGCGTAGCGGGCTACGTTGAGGACTTTGTGATTGATGATCGG
>JAYEOK010000083.1:0-9586 GCA_034722915.1 Thermodesulfobacteriota bacterium
GATCCACCCGTTCCCATTCCGAACACGGAAGTTAAGCTCTTCTGCGCCGATGGTACTGCATGGGCAACTATGTGGGAGAGTAGGTCACCGCCGATTTTCTTTATACTCTTTTATTAGAGACGAAAAAACCCCAATCAGATCACTTCTGATTGGGGCTTTTTTTTTGTCTAAATCGAGGGAGTGAGATACGAGCGATCAGGTGTTCAGTTTAAAAATCAGTCCTTTGTCTTTAGCGCCTATCGAAAACCCTGCACCGAAAACCACCCCTTTATTCATCTTTTACGCGGCACAGATCCCATAGGCAGGCAACAGTTCATCCACCACATAAAAGCGGTGTGCCAGCGCTGCATCATGAAACAATTTCCAATCACTCTTTAGAAACGATGCCTTATATGGGTATGTATACAGGTCAGCAGTTGTACCAAGAGCCTGTTCTTTCCATGACTTTTCCCTGGTTCCATCACATGATATTTGTGATTTCCCCATGTAGCAGACAGTTTCTGATCCAAAACTGAATGTGCCATTAGCAATGGCCTTGAGCCATTCTTTATGCCTTGTTTTGCCCTTTTCCTTTTTGGTTTCTGCAAACAGCTTCTTAATTCTAGCCATATCTTTTTCACCAATACCATCGGCATGGGCGAAGGGGTCACCGAGAAGAAAGCGATGCATGGCTTTACACATCTCATTTGCTGCAACACAGAAATCTTCGATATTGTCCCGTTTAATAAGCTTCTTATTTTTTGCTTTATACTGCCATTGTAAAAAAGGCATATCAGGAAATATGGTTGCACGACCATGTCCGAGTGGTGGAATGGCACCATCCAGAAAATCTCTTAAATATCCTAAAAGTCCACCTTTAAATACACCGGAGTTTACAGTCTCCTTGACATTATCCACACTATTTACCTTATCCAGCAGACCTGCAAATCCCTGATGAGCCCAGGTATCGGCATAAACATGCATTGTTATTCCCAGACGATGCAGTCCATAAGGTTTATCTGCTTCAATAATCGCCTGTTTAACCATGTCTCTTGCAATTGGTGAATCCGGCGTACATATCAGCCTGTTCACCACTTTCCCAGCTGGATTACGGCCTGCTGGCAAGCCACCATTACCAGGAAGGAAATGGAAGGGTATCCAGACCTGATGATTTTCGATATCTCGTGTATTTCTGGTATCTATCATCTTATGAGCAGGAGAAATACGTTGATACATAAACTTATTGGTGAATCTCACTGTTCCTTCACTGGTTGCATCATCAACATATTGGGCTGCATAAGCAATGATATCTGCTCGCTTGGCATCAAATCCTGCCAGTCGCGCAGCAACGTATGTTGTGGCGTGGTGAAAATCGATTTGCATATTCTTTTCTCCTTATCTTTGTTCTACAAATTTCTGCTATGGTGTCACTCTCTCCATACCGTGAAAAATTTCCTGCCACTGCTCAAGTTCCGACTCATCCATTGCTCGTTTCGGCAGTACATTATCCGAAACAATACCAACAGCTGAAGCCTTAGCCAGACCATACGGATGATACGGTAACAGCGAATAAAACTGCACTTTCAATTGATAAAGATACTCGCCGATCCTGCCAATATTTTCACGTGTTGCTGTAAATCCAGGGATAATCGGGATACGGACAATGACGTCCCGGGCTCTTCTTTTTACCAAACTGGACAGATTTTCTTTAATGAGTTTATTACCTGTTCCGAGTACCTCCTGATGCTGAACAGAACCTGCAAATTTCAGATCAAAAAGGATCAAATCCAGATGATCAAGACATGTTGATGCAAATTCCTCATAAGAAAAAAGTCCATTGGTTTCAATGGTTGTATGAATTCCCTCCCTATGCAGCCTTTCAAGTAAAGATGCTGCAAATTTGAGATGCCCGGTGGGTTCGCCGCCAGATAAGGTGACACCACCACCAGACGTTTCATAAAACAGACGATCCCGCAGCAAAATTTCAACAAGTTCCTCAAGTTCATACTCACAGCCAATCTTTTTAAGAACAGCTGCCGGACAACTTTTCACACACAAACCACACCCTGTACAACGGGTACGGTCTATGCGATTTTCACCCTGCATCTGTATGGCATCTTCCGGACACACTGCCTGACAATCTCCACATAAAATACACCTTTCAGCATAAAAGGCGATTTCAGGTTTTGGAGAAATAAGCTCCGGATTATGGCACCATGGACAGTGCAAGGTGCATCCTTTAAAAAAAACCGTTGTCCTGATTCCAGGTCCGTCATGAAGAGAATAACGACTTATATTGCCAACCAGAGCTTTCACCTGAGTTGCGGCATCATCAGCTGCAGTTGCTTAGCCATAAAGCCGAATTTATACAGATAATTCAAGTTTCCTTTTGTTCCGACATCATGTTTAAGCATGGAGCCGAGAATATCCTGACGTGGTGAAATAATGAAATTCAGTAAAGTTCTGCCATCCCGGAAATTTACAGTGACATGCGGGTTATCAATCATATCTTCCACCACCTTCATGCGGCTGTTGGAAAAAATTACCCCTATTGTTACCTCACCATCTTTGCTGCAAAACTGGTAGCGCCCGTTAAATTTTTTGATATTGCGGCGATAGTCATGGTTCACCACAAAAACAATCTGCATCAATGTCAACAGACTCTGTAAAAACTCCTCTGCCACCTCAGACTCAAAACACTTTCTAAAATCTTCCCAAAACTTTTCTGTAGCCTTTTGGCCAATAATATCAAGCATCAGGAATCTCCTTTTGCGCCCGGAGGTAAGGGCACTGCCAGACCATCTAACAATCCATATTGGGTGCGGGTAATCAACTCATCCTTCATCATTTCGTTCAGATCTTTAAAATATGCCGAATATCCGGACACACGAACCATCAGTTCCGGATACTTCTTCGGATGTTTTTTGGCATCAAGCAGCATTTCGTAAGTCATGATATTAAACTGCACCTGCTGCCCTCCTGCCCGGAAGTATGCCTCTATTGTCTGGGCAAAGTGTTCAGCCATTTTATCCACATCATTTTGAGGAGTATATTTGATATTTAAGGCCCAGCAACCGGGCACACATTCACCACCGAGCTCGGCCACAGCATTCAAACATGCGGTTAGCTCTGGAGCTGCTCCTGAAACAGGAGTCATGCCACTTGAAAAAACATCTCCTGCCTTGCGTCCATTGGGCAAAGCACCGCTAATTCCACCAAGACCCGCATGATTGGTCATGGTCCAGTATGAAGGACGATACGGCCCCCCCCGATAATTAGTATGAGACTGATAGAGATCAAAGAGGTGTTGCACTATATTACGAGCATTTTTGCGTGCAATCGGCTCCTCAGTTCCATATTTAGGAGCATGATTCTGCAGATAAAGCTGCATTTTCCTGCCCTCCTCACCACTAAAGTCATTTCGCACCTGCTGCAGTAATTCGCTGAAACTATATTTTTTATCTACGAAAACAGCCTGTTCAATAGCATTTAGTGAATCCACAACATCAGCAAAACCAATGTGTGTTGCTCCGGAAGAATTATATAAAGCGCCACCGCGGATCAGGTCTTTCCCCTTCTCCATCGGGCCGACGAAAAGGGCTGACAACAGAGGTGAAGGCATCATTTCCTGGTGCACAACACCCATGTAATCATTAAGCGTGATGGCCTGTTCAATCAGCCAGTCTAGCTGGGTCTTGAAAACCTGCCAGAACTCCTCGAAACTATTCAGCATGGAAGGATCAGGAGTAACCGGTCCTATCTGTTCTTCACCGGTTATCGGTCGTTTACCACAGAAAAGGGCCATCTCCAGAGGTGCTGCAAGATTCATCATGATGGAACTGGAAGCAGGATAGTCACGGCCGCTGCTTGCCAACTCCACACAACCAATTACTGCATAATCACGGGCATGTTCCAGAGTTTCCCCCTGCCCCCTTAGAGCTATAATGTTTGAAGTATCATTAAAAAATGCAGGGACAGACTTTGTGCTGAGAATAACTTCTGATACCCGGCGACAATACTCCTGTGAATTTTTGTCATAATCGTATCTGGCATTTACATTTGGGTCTCGAATGGCAAGTAATTCAGTAGCACGCAGCATAATATAGGTGAGATCATTTACTGCGTCCTCACCGTTTTTGTCTACACCGCCCAGAGTTATCGCAGGCACCGTACCGGCCCCGCCGAACAGTTCTTCTGAGGCCTCCGGAACCATGGTGACATTATCAGCTATTTTCAGCCACAAACAGCCCACCAGTTCAATAGCCCTGCCACTGTCCAGGCGCCCCTCTGCAATATCACGTTTATAATATGGGTAAAGAATCTGATCCAGACGACCAGGACTCATGGCCATATTTATATTTTCAGCATGAATACCCACCTGACAGATCCAGATTGCATTTACCGCTTCCCGGAATGTGCTGGCCGGGCCTTCAGGCACCTTGCGACAGATGACAGCCATTGCAGCAAATTCTGCTGCATCTTCAGGGTCGGCTGCAATGGCAGCAAGCTGATCTGCCTCCTCGGCAAGATGTGCCGCATGGGTGATGATCCCCTTCAGGGAGATTTGCACTGCCCGAAAAAAATCTGCCTGCTGCAGTGCATCTGAATCTGTTGCAAATGTTAGCTCTGCTTCACGTTTGGCAGCAATTTTAATCAGGCCGGACAGCCCATGCTCAAGCATAAAGGTATAAGCTGGAACAGCATGAGAGATGCAGCCGGCTTTAGCGGCAATAAAGAAAACCAGATTTTCAAAAAGCTGTAGACATTCGGGATTATCAAAGCGACTTCTGGTAATCTCCAGAACATTTTTATCCATCCAGAAGGGAAAAATATCCAGATTAAGCTCTGTCGCCTCCGCAGCAGTAAGCTTTTGTGGATTTTTTTTCCGGTCACTCACCGTGTCGAGTTCCGGCCACAGAGTCAATGCAAAAAATTCAGGAAAAAGCGGTGCTCCTAAAGCTTTACTGGTGGTACTGCCGGCAATAAGATTGCGATCATGAAACTGTGCACTTTTACGACGGAGAAAATAGTTGACTTTTTTTGCCTGCCTGAGTTCTGGAGAGTCTGCAGGATCGTCGTGATAACGGAGATATTTTGTTATATATCGAGCCCGTTCAATGCAGATTTCCGGCGTCCTGGAAAAATACTGGGTACGCAGTTCCTTTAGGCGGGGGATATTCTCCAGAGTGAAGTCCTTCAGACTTATGTCATCAAGAGTTACAGCTGTCATGGTGCACCTCATTTAATACACAAGATATCTGTTTATTCCTTTACAAGGTGTCGAGCTTAATGGCCTGTCGATGATACTCCCAGGCATCATCAAGGAGTACAAAATACCCAAAGAGCTGGTATTTATACTGCGCCGGATCAACGGATGAATAATACGCAACATCCAAAGCTGTCGAGTAGATAAGCTGCCCCAGAAACAGGCCGTCTGCAACCTCCACCAGTTCATCAAGACACAAACCAATGGGCGCCGGTCCACCAACCATGGGGTAGCGATAATGAAATTGAAAAACCTTTTTCTTTTTATCCGTGCCATTGTTCATGGGTAGTATGGATTCGCGTCCAGAAGTACCAAGAAAAATGTATCCCTGTCTGGCAAAGGGAGAGGGGCCAGCCTCAGAAATATTCTGTAATACCGAATCAGGGGCACGATAATTCATGTCAATCACCCGAAACAGTGGATCTGCCATGAGAATACGTTTATCCTGAATATTGCATCCATCGACCCAGTGATCTCGTGCTTCCTTTTCCCACCAGGCTTTGTCCTCTTCGGACATGCCATTGTCCCAGGAGCCATCCTGCAAATGGTCTGCATAGAGCCCCGACTGCTTCCAGTATCCACGGGCAGCTTTCTTTACCAGCTCGTAATGGGGCCTGGACGCCAAATGCCACTTTAATTCCTTAACCCGTTCAGGATATCTTTTGGCAAGATCATTGCTCTCATCCAACAGCATGCTTAATTTTCGGCCACTGATTGTCTCAAAGGACTTTCCAGCCCAGGGAAAAATATACTTTCCAATACTGTGCCAAATCATATCCAGGATATTGGGTCCTCTTTCTCCATTATCCTGTAACGCCTCAGCAAGCACTGCTGGAAAAAGGTGGCTGTCATCAAGCTTTTGATCGATATTCGAACGTAAGGTGTCGGAAAAGCCAAGATGCAGGTTCAAGTTCGCCCCGTGATAATAGTCCCAGCCACGGGCCACATCTGCCTGCCCATACCATTCACGTTCTTCTGAGCCTTTGACCTGGCAGTTATAGCCTCTTTTGCCATGTCCCTGAAACAAACCATTCTTCACGTCAGGTGCAACACCGCACCTGAAAAGACGATGCAACTTATCAAAATGACGACAATGGTCATCTTTTTTGCTTTGCTCTGAAATTTCACTGCTGATTCGCTGGAGCATCTGTAAAATTGACTCGTTCTCTCTGCGCATCTCTTTTACATCTTCTGTGTCCGAACTCTTTGGAGAATCCTCCAGAATAAAGGTGCTGAACTTGTCTCGCAATTCACTGTTAGCCTGCCAGCCATCTACCCAATCCTTCACGTCACTCCACTGTTCAGTGGTTTTGACTGCTGTTGCATGAGAGTGGTCGGTTGAGTGCCTGTCGTAGCCCAACTCCATATAACCATTTTCGCCGATCCGTGGTCGTAATTGTGGAAAAGCGGTGTCTGCATAAACCTGTTTTGCCCTGTCAGGGGCCATCATCAGGAAATATCCGTTATTCTGGTAGCCATAATCAATATCACAATCAGCTGTGTATGCTTCTCCAAGGGATATGGAGTTTTCTTTTATAAATGGCAAAGAGAGTTTACCGAGACTGTAATGTTTGGAGGCAAAAACCAATTGCCCGAGATAAATGCCCTCTTCAATCTGAACAAGTTCATCAATAAGGCGAGTCATGGGAAAAACAGGATTCAATAAAGGCCATCTATAGTTCAGCTGATACACTTCTTTGGCATTCATTTCCGGAACAACTGATTTACCCTGGTTGCCCAGAAATATTCCGCCTGTCATGGAGTAGGGAATATTTTTTTCACGGTTCAGATTTTCCTCAAGCAGGTCTGCATCAAATATTATCTTTTGGCCAGAGACAGGACGAGGCTGCAGATTCCATAAAGGTGTAAGTACTGGCAGGCCAAGCCCTTGGATAATATCGGGATCAGCCGGTTCACGGAAAAAATTACGACCAATCCGTGTACTGATTTCACTGTACACATCCAGCATCTCAGCATTATTATCTGTTTTTTCCGCTACCACCTTTCTCGAAACCGGTTCAAAAGTTTTCCCCATCCAAAGACCGGTGTCGGCAAAGGTCATGTTCCAGACAGTAGCCATCCATTCGATCCCTGCTATCATTGACCTCTCCCGGCCAACTTTCCTGACCGAATCCTGAAAATAATCACTGTCTCGAATGGACACAGGAATGCCGATCATGGGACCATCAACAACCTGATAGCTGCCGCACTTAAACAGAATCCCCAGCTTATTGTGAATATCCGGCCACTGGCTACGACGTTTGTTATCGGCAAGAATTCTCTGGTATCCTGCCAGCAGTGCGTACATATCACTAATAAAATCATTTTCGAGGAGCCGTGTTAAATCTGCTGCAAGATTGTCAGATTCGGCTTTGGACGAACAGGGGAAATTATTGCTATTGAGATATTCAGTCATAATCGTGTTCCGTTTAGTGCCTTACAGAATATTTTCTTGTTTTTTTCAAAGAAAATATTCTTATAAGGTACTTATACCGGCTTACCGTTCATCACCGGTGTTAGTGCCTTACTCCTGAAAAGCTGTCATAAAAAACAAGAAAATGAAAAGTTCGTTTAACGTGAGCCAGTTGAACATACCAGCAAGGCACTTACACCCCTCGAGGGGGTACTGAAATGAGTGCCGGCCTCACTTACCGTTTACCGGTGTTAGTACTGTTTACACTTACCTCACCTTTGGCATGATGATTCTTTCTGAAAACCCCATAATACAGCCAAAGGCAAAACCTTTTGCCCCAACAGGATTGGCTTTGATGGCATCTATATATTTTGTACTGAAAACCTCTGTGGGAGCAAAACCTGCGAGGAAAATCACATATAATATGGCAGCAGCGAGGGCACCCACAATTGGTTTTGTGAGTGCATACCATGCATAGTAGGCATCATCTCCTGGCCTTGAGTCGTTTTCTCCCTGCCCCAGCCGCATAACAGTACTGAGAAAGCCTCCTGTAAGTCCTGCAAAAAATATGAAAAAGAGAGGATTTATTTCCATGTAATCCTTACACAATTTTGGTAAGAGGATTATTTTTAAGAGTAAAAGTTTTAACCAAACGAACACGCTCCCGACCGCCCAGACTTTCTCAGCGTCATTATCCACAGCAGCTTCATTTGCCAGCTGTTTCCCCAAAGGCTCCAGATCCTTTTCAACACGTTTATCAGCAATAATGTTTTCTCTATGTACTTGTTCATACGCTTGACCTTCACTTTCCTGCGGGTCATTGGCAAAGGCCGTTACATGCTCATGAGCGTGTAGCAGGATATAAGAAAGAAGCAGAAGAATAGTGAACGCCGCCTGATACATGATCTTATTCATTCTCTGCCTGTGCAGTCTTTTGAGCCTTCTATTATTTAATCGTATTAAAATCCGTACTATATTTCTGACTGAACGTTGATTTGGTACATTACTTTTATTTGAGGCAGAATCTGCATCATCAGGCTGACTATTACCAAGATCTCTATTGTCAAGATCAACAGCAGCATCAATTATGATGGCCTGTAACTCTTCACTCTCCTGAACTCCAAGCCGGGCTGCTTCCGCCCTGCAGTAATCCAATTGGAAAGGCAGTCTGTCACAATCAATGATTCCTTCAGTTAGCATGCGGGTACGAATGAACGTAAGATCACGCCAGAGTATATTAAGATCTCCTTCCCTTCTCGTGAGCTTCTTCCTGTCGTTAATAAGAATTTTATAAAAATAGAGTAGCAGTTTCAGATTAGCTTTACCATCCACAGACAACTTATTGTTTTTATTTGTTATTCCAGAAGAGTCATGTCTGGCTTCAATCTCCTTCATCATTTCACTAACATATCCTTCTACGTCCTTCGGATCACGAAAAAGGCTGACTGGCATTCCCAATTTCAATTTTTCTATAGTGTTACTATATAAAATCTCCACATCCCGCCAGAGAATCCAATACTTTTCAGTGGCCTCCTGCTGGTGTATTTTTGAGACTGCGCCCGGGTAAAAGAAAAAAAGAAAATTACTGATACGATTCAAAAATGCCCGCCAAATCTTCGAAAATTGAGTGCGTTCCTGACTGATATTTTCTTGTAACTCAGCTTCGGTCATAGCTTTTCCTTTGTATGTAGATTCACTTCCTGTTAAATATTACGGGGACAATAGAAGTGGTTTCTTTTGTTTGAACAAGATGCTCTATTAATTCCAATTAATGCAAATACTATGCCATTGGCTGATAAAAAAACGTAAGCACGATCAATGTGTTACTTCTGGAAATGAACAGGTCTAAATAAATCTAGAATCACAACAGAAAGCGGTGCATTTCAACCAAATATGGTGGTGCATTTCAACCAGGAACCAATATTTTT
>JAYEOK010000083.1:9686-16461 GCA_034722915.1 Thermodesulfobacteriota bacterium
CGAAGGCGGATCGAACAGCAACAGGTAGCAAAGAAAAGGAGCAAATCAACCGGCAAAAAATGGAATTAAGGCCAAAGGAAAAAGACCTGGCAGAGGCCGCTGCTTTATTGATTCTTCAAAAAAGTCCGGTCTATCTGGAGGCTCCAGAGGACGAGAAATCGGATATACGAAGCGCTTAAAGGTGACCAACGGGATCAATAAGGCCTGCGAAGTGCCGGGATTACGTCCCGTACTCTGCAACGCTGGTGTGAGAATGGTCAGGTAAAAACCGATGGCAGGAGGAAATCAGATACGCGGTATAAGGTGTACGGTATGCGGTTAAAATGCTCGTTTTGTAATCTTTACCGCAAACCGAAAAACCCAAATCGCATACCGATCTTTATACAAAATTTACTTCAACAATTTTTTAAGAATTTTACACTTTCTGCAGACATCCATTTTTTCCCGCACATCAATATTTCTTGTACATTCACATTTTGTCCCACAGACAAACCAGCACATATCACCACATTGAAATTCCCATGCCGGACATTCTTCCTTCATATCACAGGATTTTCTTTCCCAGCATGGTATATTTTTTTTACCTGTCTTATTCTTTTTCTGATAAATGAGAAACCATAGCTGCCGTTCAATATGAAGAGGGATTTTTCGCCAACCCTGCTCATAGCTATGAATTGCTTTTAACGAAACTCCCAGCAATTCTGCCAGTTTTTTCTGCGTTCTGTTTAACTTTTTTCTGATTATTACAAAGGCTTCTTTTTCCACAACAATACCTGATACTTTTTCTAAAATTAAATACGCCTGCCTCACCATTATCACTATAACACATTGCAGTACTCAGGATACCAGATAAACATTTTTTTTCCAGTAATAATTCCATTTAGTGCCTTACAGAATATTTTCTCGGAGTCTGCGCTTACCTGTTTTTTTTGAACATATTCTGATAAGGCACTTATCCAGTGAACTGAATTGTTTCCGGTTGAACCGGGTTAGTGCTATTCTTACTCTCTCATTAATTGATTATTCACTTTCTCGTTTTAAACTTTACATCGATATCCTTCGTTGAGTTTCGTCGGCTTTTTTTGTATGCTCCCTGCAAACTTACACTCAGGTCTTATTTATATTTTTTTCACGAAGGAGTTCACCATGGCCATTCATGTCGTAGACCATCCTCTCATCCGCCATAAAGTTGGGCTTTTAAGAGATAATAATATCTGCACTAAAGATTTCCGTGCCCTTTCCTCTGAAATTGCCAGACTTCTCACCTATGAAGCAACAAAAGATCTTCCAACCGAACCAAAAACCATTGAAACCTGGTCAGGTCCTGCCGAAATTGAAATCATAAAAGGAAAAAAAATCACCTTTGTTCCTATTCTACGCGCAGGACTTGGAATGATGGAAGCTGGTTTTGATCTGATTCCTTCTGCAAAGGTCTCTATTGTTGGTTTTTATCGTGACGAATCCACTCTGCAACCGGTACAATACTATGTAAAACTAGCCAAAAACATAGAACAGCGCACGGCACTGATCTTAGATCCAATGCTCGCCACTGGTGGAACACTCAATGCAACAATAACTTTGCTGAAAGAAGCGGGTTGTAAGACTATCAAAGGAATTTTCCTTGTTTCTGCTCCTGAGGGAGTAAAAAAGGTACAGGATCTTCACCCGGACGTAGAAATTTATACCGCAGCTTTAGATGACAGCCTCAATGAACACGGTTATATCCTGCCAGGCCTTGGTGATGCCGGTGACAAACTCTTTGGCACTAAATAGAAAACAGGAAAAGAATAAACGACATGAAAACGCAACATTACGAGAGTGACTATAATTTCAGAGCCAGGGATATTATTCTTGGAGCACAGATGCTTTTTGTAGCCCTTGGTGCACTGGTTCTTGTTCCACTTCTCACCGGACTGAACCCCAATGTCGCTCTCTTTACTGCAGGAGCCGGAACTCTTCTCTTTCAGATTGTAACCAAAGGTAAAGTCCCTGTTTTCCTTGCCTCCTCTTTTGCTTTCATTGCCCCAATTATCTACGGAGTTCAGACCTGGGGAATCGCTGGCACCATGTGCGGCCTGATGGCTGCCGGTGTTTTCTATATTTTACTCTCTATTCTTATTTACTTTCAGGGAAGCGAAATCCTGCACACTCTTTTGCCACCTGTTGTTACCGGACCTGTTATTATGGTTATTGGTCTTATCCTTGCTCCAGTTGCCGTATTTATGGCCACAGGTATGACAGGTGACGGTTCCATGGAATTAGTTCCCCGCTCTACTGCACTCATTGTCTCTTTGACTTCACTTGGTGTGACCCTTGCTGTTTCACTGCTTGGTCGGGGAATATTCAAACTCATCCCTATTCTCTGCGGCATTATTGCCGGCTACCTGATTTCTATTCCTTTTGGCCTGGTCAATCTTGGCCCTGTCAATGAGGCTGCCTGGTTTGCAATTCCATCGTTTACCCTTCCTGAATGGAATCTTGAAGCTATTTTTTTCATTGTTCCTGTCGCCATTGCACCTGCCATCGAACACTTTGGTGATATCCTGGCAATCGGGTCAGTTACCAACAAGGATTATGTAAAAGATCCCGGCATTCATCGTACCATGCTTGGTGATGGGCTTGCCACCAGCCTTGCAGCCATGTTCGGTGGCCCCCCCAACACAACCTACTCTGAGGTTACTGGAGCAGTAACCCTTACCAAAACTTTTAATCCTGCAATCATGACCTGGGCAGCCATCACTGCCATAGCCCTTGCCTTTGTTGGCAAAGTTGGAGCCATGTTGCAAACCATTCCCTCTCCTGTCATGGGTGGAATTATGCTTCTTCTCTTCGGGGCAATTACGGTGGTGGGCCTGAACACCCTTGTCCGAGCTCAGGAGGATCTCACTGAACCGCGAAATCTTGCTATAATCTCACTTATCATGGTTATGGGTATAGGAGGTATGAGCTTTTCAGCAGGTGCTTTCACTGTGAAAGGAATTGGTCTTGCCGGTATTATCGGTGTGCTCCTCAACCTTGTTTTACCTGGAAAAAAGAAAAAGGCTCAGGAATAATTTTATAAACAAATGAGTAAAGATGAAGAAACAGTGCCGGGTCTCCTTTATATTGCAGCCACCCCCATTGGCAACCTTGAAGATATCACTCTGCGTTGCCTGCGCGTATTAGGGGAAGTAGATCTCATTGCAGCCGAGGATACCCGTCATACTCGAAAACTCTTGACCCATTTTGAAATATCCACCCCTTTAATAAGTTATTACCGTGAAAAAGAGGTAGAACGTTCAAAACAGTTGGTGGAACGACTACTGGCAGGAGAGTCAATTGCTTTGGTTTCTGATGCTGGCACGCCAGGAATATCAGATCCCGGAGCCATTTTGGTCGCTCAGGCACGCATTGCTGGAATAAGCATTGTTCCATTGCCTGGTGCCTCAGCTCTTACCACTGCACTATCTGCTGCCGGAATAATGAATCCTCATTTCCTGTTTTTAGGCTTTGCCCCTTCTAAAAAATCCCAGCGACGCTCTTTGCTCACCTCTCTTAAAAACTCTTCCTGGCCACTGGTCTTTTACGAATCCCCTCGCCGTATCCAAGGCCTGCTTTCCGACATTCTGGAAATACTAGGAGACAGGCAGGGATTTTGGGCAAGAGAGCTGACAAAAACATTTGAAGAATTAAAGAGTTGCAAGGTCAGCACACTTCTTGAGCTTGCAGCGTCGAAAAAAAACCGCGGTGAATTTGTTCTTATCATTGAACCTGATAAACTCATCTGCGCCGAAGGTGAAAACCTCTCAGAACTGCTGCTCTGGTACCGTGACAATACGAGCTTGACCCTCAAAGATGTCAGTCGTAAACTTGCAGGCGACCTGGGCCTCTCCCGTTCCAAGGTTTATCAGGAAGCCCTGCGTATCTTTAAAGAAAAAACAGATTAACATCCTGACTGGAAAGCTTTGCTTAAAAAATCATTATGACACTAAGAACCTGCGTTACTCCTCAAAAACAGTTCATTTATGGTATTCACAAACCTGGCTACAATGTTGACAACCTGAGAGTTCAAACAAAAATAGACAATCTTGGCCACCTGGCTTCAGGTGAGCCATACTCTAACCAGGAAAATTTTCCGGAAGACAATCTACAAGTTGAGAAAGCAGACTGGATCTTCGAAATCCCCAATCCTCTATCTTTTCGAGGATCGACATTTATTGATAAAGAATGGGCAGATAACAGTGCCCGCCATCCTCACCGAATCAGCTTGCCACAAAAAGAAAACCTTTCCTTGAGTCGGCTTCTTCAGGAAGAACAACTCCCTGAAAATATTTTAGAAAAACTTCCCTCTCCCCTACTCCTTGCCCTTGCCACAACATCTACTGATCCTGATGATCTCATCAAATTGGCCGAACTCTGTTGCCGAATAGAAAAAGATGCGGATGATCTACCGGTCGGACTTGTTTACGCACAGGACGATCAGGGTCGTACGCGTGCAATAATCAACAATCATGCCTTATTTGAGGCTGTTGCCAATAATCCAGTTTTACCAGATAGCTATAAAATAATTATGGTTCTGCGTCCTGGTGCACAGGGAGGAAGTGAAATTGTTGGAGAATATTATAAAAAAGACAAAACCCATGTCTTTGAATACCTGCGACGTAACTCGTATATTGCAGGGGGACATTATGCAGCCAATATGGCAGATGACGCCATCCGTTATTCCATAACTCATCTATCAGAGCAGGACATGACAGGCTTACGTCATCTCTATTATCAACGAAGCTTTATTCGCCTGGCAGTTCACCTTGGGCTGGAGCTGGACAATGAAGAAAAAATGTATTCTTCACAATCCCTGGAAACACTGAGACAGAAAATTCTGCAGACTCTTGCGAAGGGCGCAACCCCTGAAATCACAGCCACACTCTGGGGCTGGAATTTTGGCTTTGATTATGCTCCGACAAACTACCGTCTTCATGCTTCCCACCAGCAGATTCATCAGCAATATTCCATGCTTCCCCAGGAGGTGGAAACCTTTTCCGGTGATCCGCTCAAGGCGACTGGGACCATGCCTTCATTTGGTTGCGGGGATATGGTGTCTGAAGTGATGCAAACCTACCAACTCGAAACTAACAGTGATTTTTTCACTGATTATCTAGCCTGTATCAAAAACAATGCCCGAATGGACGGACGAGATGACCTGGAATCAAGTCTTATCCTCTGGGAGAATAAACATGCCATACTTTTTGTTCCCAAAGCACAGACTTCGCAATGGGAACTGCAACTCATGGCACTTCAAAATGAAAAAGAAGAAAGCGTTGGAAATATTCTCGAAGCTGACACTGCAGTGAGGACAGCCCTCAATAGAGGGATATTCCTGGCCCAGAAAGCTCTTGCCGGACTAGGCGCAAAAATGGTCACCTCGATTGAATATCCTAAACGATTAAACAGTGCAGCAAAAGGACAACACCTGCTCTACAGTTTTCTCCCCCGTCTGCCCGAATCACCAGGAGCCTTTAGCGAGGCCCAACTGCGTTACATAAATGGCCACTATCCGGAAGACTTTGCAACAGTGTGCAGACTCCAACTTGAAAAAGCAAAGCTGTTATTTTACCCCCGGTGATGAACGGGAAAGCCGGCACTCAGTTCAGTACCCTCTCGAGGGGTATAAGTGCCTTGGTGATACTTTTAACCTATTCATTTCAAATCACTCTCCAGTTTTCTCGGAGTCTACGCTTACCTGTTTTTTATTACAGGAATCAGGGAGTAAGGTACTAACACCGGTGATGAACGGTAAGCCGGCATAAGTGCCTTGCTGGTATGTTCAACTGGCTCACGTTAAACGAACTTTTCATTTTCTTGTTTTTTATGACAGCTTTTCAGGAGTAAGGCACTAACACCGGTGATGAACGGTAAGCCGGCATAAGTGCCTTGCTGGTATGTTCAACTGGCTCACGTTAAACGAACTTTTCATTTTCTTGTTTTTTATGACAGCTTTTCAGGAGTAAGGCACTAACACCGGTGATGAACGGTAAGCCGGCATAAGTGCCTTGCTGGTATGTTCAACTGGCTCACGTTAAACGAACTTTTCATTTTCTTGTTTTTTATGACAGCTTTTCAGGAGTAAGGCACTAATGCTCGGTATTGCAACTTCGTCGCCTCATAATCTTTTGCAGCCCCAACTGTTCATGAACATTAATAACCAGGGGACCACCAATATTCGCACTCAACTGATCATTCAAAGTTTCTTCGTTCTTTTTCAACATTAGAAACACACCAATATCCAGAGGATTCTCTGCCTTCAGAGTCTCCTGCTCAGAGTCATCAAGATAAATATCATAATTCAGGTCATAGAAAGTAGGATCAACAAGTGTAAAAGTCACAACTGGTGTTTCACAGGATTCAAGCCAATATGCTGAAACTTTGCCATCATCCTTGTGAAAAATCTTAAAAGTAGTGTATTCTTCAAATCCGGGAATTCCCTCGGGGAATGTAAAAATTTTTTCTGACTGAATCGATGGTTGTTTTGTCACTGTGCTTTGCATACTCATAATCACTCCCTGATTATAATTTTTGATAAAATTTGTTTGATATTTTTTTTATCGGCAACGCCATATGTTTTTTTTAGTGCATTAGAAATTTTTTTATTTTTTTCTTAAAAAAACTGGTTAAGGAACGGGAATTAAATAACCTGAACATATTTCGCCGCAATTTTTTCGTCAGCGACACTTTAAAAAGCTTTGCATACTCCCTGTATGTAACGGTTTTTAAAGTATTGCTGGCGGAACAAAGGGCA
>JAYEOK010000084.1:0-4261 GCA_034722915.1 Thermodesulfobacteriota bacterium
TAATAGGAGTTTTTTTCGTATTCAAGGCGCGAGGCGGGAGCATAACGGGTTACGTGAGCAACGAGCAACACAGAAGACGGAAAAAAATACATTAATTTGTTCAAGTTATTTATTGTACGTTCCTAAGGCACTTATCCAGTGAACTGAATTGTTTCCGGTTGAACCGGGTTAGCTGTCTTTAATTCAAATTGGATAGTTCATCTTCAAGACGCTTTATTTTGTTTTGCTCTTCTTTTATCTTTACTTGGTACTTACGAACTTTATCATTTTTTCCGTATTCCTCAGCTTCTTTGAGGTCGGATTCATACTCTGTAATGTCTTTTTGAGTATCCTCTATCTCTCTGATCAAATCTTCTTTAAGCCCATTATCTGTGCAATGTTCTTTAGCATTATCCAAAGATTTTCTTAATCCAACAGATTTACGTTTATTACCTTTTCCTTGAGCAATGTTAAGCTGTTGTTCTATTACACAGAATTTCCTTTCACAGCCTTTCAAATTGTTACAATCAGATGATTCTATTGCTGGAACACATGTTGAGACAAATAGCAATCCAGCGAATACAACCGTTGAAACTGAAAAAGGTGTATTAATTTTCTTAATCATGATTATCATTTTTTCTCTTTGTAAAACTAACGGTTTGCATCACCTGCCGGCCATGGCATCCTCGTGAATGAGAGCGTAGCAAGATGTGTGATTAACTACTGAAAATCGCGCGTGTGAGCCGGTTGGTGTGTATGCTTTTGTTCGGCGTCTTTTGCCGCTTCTTTTTTATCGTGGTCTGTCCCAGTTTGCCCCCCGATTGCCCAAAATGATAGCTATTGACAATCATTAATATTTGATAAATAATATTATTTACTTGACTTTCAATTCCCGGAGTCTATTATGTGTAAATGCCCACATCACTGGTGACAGGTATACTCATTGAACATTCAAAAAAAATCGGCAGAATAACATTTTAAAGCGTAACAGCTTTTCCCAGTGCTGATGCGCAGAATGAATTTCAACAAAAAAAGGAGACCGCAAATGAAGCAAAAACAACTAAAAGTACTCATTAGTGCAAGTGTGAGCCTCGTGTTTTTTTCATCAATCACCATGGCATCAGGAATGGAGGTAGATAAAGGACAATACCCATATGCACCGTCACTGATCCAATGGGAAAAATCAGCAGCCGAATTTACTGAGCCGGAGACTTGTGGAGAGTGTCATCCTCAGCAATATGAAGAATGGCGAGGATCCATGCATTCCATAGCTTTTCAGGATCCAATATATCAGGGAGAGCTCAAATTGGCCATTGAAGCAGTGGGCCATGATGTTGCAAAACAGTGTGAGGGCTGCCACTCCGCAGCAGCTGTGGTCACCGGAGAAGTCAAAGGAGCAGGCTTAAAGGATTTGAGCCCGCTTGCCATGGCCGGTGTTTCCTGTGACGTTTGCCATTCCATCAAGGGGCATACCCACTGGCAGACGCCAACCCATCAACCGGAGAACGGTTCCATGATTCTATCTCCCGGAAAAGAAGTGAATGGAGAGACCATCCTGACAAAATTTGGTCCTTTTCCAGCCGGTGATGACTGCGGCGAGGACTTTCATGGATGTGTAGAATCTCCCCTTCATTTAAAAACTGAACTGTGTGCATCTTGTCACCAAATCACCCATTATGAAAAGCACACACCCCTGGAAATGACCTACACTGAATGGAAAAACAGCAC
Organism: Thermodesulfobacteriota bacterium; assembly: GCA_034722915.1. Lineage (GTDB taxonomy): Bacteria > Desulfobacterota > Desulfobulbia > Desulfobulbales > Desulfocapsaceae > Desulfocapsa. Next base: position 1,708 of record JAYEOK010000084.1, read on the forward strand.
ATACGCGGCAAAAGATATTAATTGCCAGGACTGCCATATGGTAGAGCTGGAAACATTTAAGCGTTCCGCAGACACCTTCCAGAAACCGGTACGTGATGAGTACCACCATTATTTTAACGGCGCTAACTTTCTCATGTACTCTCTTACCGAAATGGCTGCAAAAAAAGCAGGCGATGAAGAACTGGCCTCAAGTGCCCACCAGAAATATGAAATGGCGGTTGGACGACTCCAGGCTGCTGCTGAACTGGATATTACCCCGGTCTATAGAAACGGAAAGCTGGCCGAAGTCAAGGTTCGGGTGAACAACAGACGTGCCGGGCATAATCTGCCAACTTCACTGACGAATATCCGTCAAATGTGGCTTGAAGTGACAGCAACTGACGCATCCGGCAAGGTACTTATGAGCAGTGGAAAGGTGGATTCCAAAGGTAAACTGCCTGAAGAGACCAGACGCTTTAATTCCGATGGCATGGGTGACGACATGCATTTTGCCATCGATCCCTGGGAAATTATCAGTTTCTCCAAACATGACACCATCCCGCCAAAAGGATACCGTGAAGTACACTATGGTTTGACCAGTGATAGTGACGATCCAGTCACCTTGAACGTCAAACTCCGTTTTCGTCAGGCCAGCCAGAAAGTGGCTGAAAAGCTTCTCAGCCATCTTCCAGACGACATGCACCTCGATGCAATCTATGGCATTAAAAAGATACCGGCGGTACCAATAATCAATATGATTGACACAACAATGACCATCAATCCTAAAGGCTGAAATGTACATTTTTTTCACTCAAAACAGGCGATATGCTGCAAACAGAGTGAAAAGCCAATAACAAAGGAATAAAGCAATGAAGGCAACAAAACTTACAGATGGAATATATAGACTCGGTGTAAACCTGGAAAGTGACCTCTTATTTGAGGGTATGTGGCCCATGCCCCATGGTATCTCCATCAACTCGTATGTTGTTCAGGGAGAACGAACAGCCCTCATAGATCTGGTTGAAGATATCAGGGATAAACCTCTTGAATTTGAGCAGGAACTGCACTCCATCCCTCTGCAGGCAAAGGATATCGATTACCTGATTATCAACCATATGGAACCGGATCATACCAGCTGGCTTCCAACATTTTACAAGGAAAATCCAGACTTGGAGTTCTATATCACCAAAAAAGGTGCCGCTATGCTAAAGGCCTTCTGCGGGATTGAAAAAAATGTTCATATTGTCAAGACTGGTGATACAATTGACCTTGGCGCAGGCAAAATTCTGACTTTTTATGAGGCTCCAAATCTTCACTGGCCTGAAACCATGCTCACTTTTGAGGAGAGTTCCGGCATCCTCTTTACCTGCGATGCCTTTGGCTCGTATGGGGCCATCACTGATACTATTTTTGACGACCAGCTTTCCTCTGAGCAACATGATTTTTTTAAACAGGAAGCGTTGCGCTACTATGCCAATATCATTGGTGGCTTTTCCATGTTTGTTGAAAAAGCCATTGCTCAACTCGAAGATCTGGACATCAAGATGATCGCCCCCTCACACGGGATCGTCTGGCGGGAAAACCCCCAGCAAATTATCGATACCTATCTCCGTTTTGCCGGTTATATGTCCGGCCCGGCTGAACCAGAGGTGACGGTTATCTGGTCAAGCATGTATGGCAATACCGAACGGCTGGTCAACGCCATGGTTCAGGGTGTGCGCAGTGAAGGGCTGCCTGTCCATGTTCACAGAGTTCCAAATGAGCATGTCGGCTTTATCCTTGCTTCCGCATGGAAATCGGCTGGCCTCATAATCGGAATGCCCACTTATGAGTATCGGATGTTTCCCCCCATGGCCTGGATCCTTGACATGTTCGGCCGCAAAAAGGTCTGGAATAAAAAGGTGCTGCGTTTTGGTTCCTTTGGCTGGTCCGGCGGAGCCCAGCGGGAAATGGACCTGTTGACCGAGAAATTAAAATGGGACTTCCTTGACCCGGTTGAATGGCAGGGAGCACCTGATGATGATGTTTTGAAACAAGCTGAATCTCAAAGCAGGGAACTGGCCAGGCAGATCAAGGCTAACACCACATCATAACCAAGGCAGGCCGTTTTGTTAGGATTGGCGACTAACGTTTGAATTAACCTGCCCCAAGCATTTTACCGACCAACTTGATACAAAGCTGTGAGCTTGGACAACCCACTAAAGTTATTTGGAAAACCGGCGTGCTTGGGGTCAGCGTTAAATGATTTGTTCTGTGATTATTCAAAGTATTTTGGCGTTATCACGATGTTTTGTTGAGTTGAACTGATGTATTTTTTTAACTTCTTTTCCTTCTTTTTCTTTTATGAGATCAAGATCATATTGGAGCTGTAAACGTGAAAAATAGCCTTCAGATACACCAAAATATTTTGATAGTCGTATACCAACCCTTGGGGTAATACTTCTTTTGCCTCTTACTATTTCACTTATAGCCATATTGGAAATATTTGTGTCTTTAGAAATTCTGTAAGCTGAAACCTCTAAGGGTTCCATAAATTCTTCTTTTAAAAAGATACCTGGATGTTCAAGTGGTATGA
>JAYEOK010000085.1:0-43558 GCA_034722915.1 Thermodesulfobacteriota bacterium
GCTACTGCAGCTTCATCTATTGAAACTGCACCATCCTTATCGGCATCAACAGCCTCAAAAACGGGAGCATTTGCAAAAGCGGTTGCTGCAAAAAAAGAAAATATCATAGCTAAAGTTATTGTTTTGTACATGACAGGCTCCTATAGAAATAATCTGTTAGTTAGGAACGTACAATAAATAACTTGAACAAATTAATGTACCCCAAGGGCATTTCCTCCGGGGCATATTTTTTTCCGTCTTCTGTGTTGCTCGTTGCTCACGTAACCCGTTATGCTCCCGCCTCGCGCCTTGAATACGAAAAAAACTCCTATTAATTTTTGTTCAAGTTATTTATCTCCCGTTCCTTAATGAACATCCGAACAACCGGACGTCCTTCTTAGCATCTCTATAGCACGTTCTATGCCAGCAAAAATAAACCATACAATTTCAAGCACTCACACAAAACACTAGCCACAAAACTCCTACAGATGTCTCCAATTACAGACGCAGACAACAACAACCCCGCTATACAATTAATATCAAACGATTTTTACTGTCGCCCAATGGCAACATCCCACAGGAAAAGAAAAAATGTAAATATTCGGCTAGCACCCCATCTTCGTCCAATCCAGCGTGTTCACATATGAGTCAATATAGTTCACACGCCGGATTGAACGAACCTGAAGCACTATCCAAACATTTACAATTCAGTGATTTTGGCTGTTTTCAGGTGCAAGCCGAATATTTACGAAAAAATTATACGGTTCCTCATCAAACCGCAGAGTTGTGCAGCACGGGCCTCAATTACTGCCAAGGCTCATCCATATTTTTTCTCTTCCAGAAGTTGATTGGCCTCTTTAACATTCATATTTTCGTGGATCAAACCATGAACTGCGGAGAGTAAGGCCACAGAATTTGGGCTTTTCCAGACGTTTCTCCCCATGACAATACCGCTGGCTCCACCCTGAAGAGCGCCATGGATCATATTCAAGGTATCCAGATCAGTTTCACATTTCGGGCCGCCGGCAATGAGTACTGGAACCGGGCAACCGGCAACGACCTTGTCAAAATCTGTTTCCGTATAATAGGTCTTGATGATGTCTGCACCGTGTTCAACGCCGACTCTGGCACCCAGGGCAATGAACTTAGGATCTTTCTTCTTGTCTTCGTTGGTCTTGCCAAGACCAATCACTCCGAGCATTGGAATGTCCCATTTTCTGCATCGGGAGGAAAGTGCGGCCATATTGATCAGTGTTTCATGCTCAAAATCCGAACCGACAAAAGCGCTGGTGGCAACGCAGTCAACGCCAAGCTGAAGCGCTTCTTCGATAGTTGCGGTCAAACCTTCGTTGGTGAGTTCCGGACCGGCAATGGTGGCACCACCACTGGCTCGCAGGATCACACCCGGATCACCTGCCGGATCAAAGGCGTGAGTGTAGATACCCTTGGTCATCAGCCAGCAGTCGATCAGGCCGGTGGCATCCAGATCGTCAATGGTTTTTTTGATGTTAACGATCCCGCTCATGGCCCCAAGCGCCATTCCATGATCAACGGCAATAACCAGGCTGCGACCGGTTGATTTGCGGATAATTTTATTTAAACGTCGTTGCATTCCTTTCATGATTTTCTCCTAGTACGGGCAATTATTATTCAAAAAAATTAATCGAAAATGACAATTCCCCGCACCATCTCCTGGTTTTTTGCCTTTTCCACGGCATCAAGAAAACTGTCTAAGGTAAATCGGTGGGAGAGTAGATCAGAAACAATTATTGATTTATCCCGGATAAGCTCCAGGCTCTTTATAAAATCAGCAGGAGTTGAGGCAAAAGTGCCGGTCAGGGTAATTTCCTGGTAATGCAGCCAGCGCGGATCCAATTTGATCTCGCTGGGCGGCGGACCGCCAAAAATATTGCAAACTCCACCTTTTGCAGTCAATTTAAGATTTTCCTCTATAATCTTCGGAATGCCGAGTGAGATGAGCACTGTATCAGCACCACGTCCATCCGTAATTTTCATTACCTGATCGGCAAGATTGTCACGGCCGGAATTTATCTGGTGATCTGCTCCCATTTTCCCGGCAAGCGCCAGACGATCATCAATCAGATCTGCGATTATCACCTGGCAACCAAACCATTTAGCCATTTTCAGATGCATAAGCCCCATGGGCCCGGCCCCGATGATCAATACGCTGTCTCCCTTTTTCATTCGGCACATACGTGCTGCAGCAAGGGTACAGGAAAGCGGCTCAGCCAACACAGCATCTTCATAGGAAAAATCATCGGTCAACTTTACCACTCCGCCGATCTCAACAATCTCTTTCGGCAGTCGAACATATTCTGCAAAGCCTCCCTCTATGCCATGCCCCAGACCAAATTCCGCCTCGCACAGGTTATGACGTCCCTGAAGGCAATAGCGGCACTTACCGCAGACAGCGATGGGATATACAGCAACCCTGTCACCTGTGACAAACCTTTTAACTCCCTCTCCTGTTGCGGAAATTTCGCCCACAACTTCATGGCCGAGAATGGTGGGTAAATCTTTGGGAATTCCCTGACCAAGCAGGGTTTTAATATCAGTTGCGCAGATTCCGGCAATTTTTGTTTTTACTATTACTTCACCCGGTCCGACTACAGGGCTTGGATATTCTTCAATGCGGATATCATTCACGCCATGGACTACAGCAGCTTTCATATTTTCCAATTAGATTAGAGGTTGAATGTGACTATTTTGGTTAGGAACGTACAATAAATAACTTGAACAAATTAATGTACCCCAAGGGCATTTCCTCCGGGGCATATTTTTTTCCGTCTTCTGTGTTGCTCGTTGCTCACGTAACCCGTTATGCTCCCGCCTCGCGCCTTGAATACGAAAAAAACTCCTATTAATTTTTGTTCAAGTTATTTATCTCCCGTTCCTTAGTAACTTTTCTTTGCCTGTTCAATAAGGAGACGCACTTTATCAGGATCTTTAATCCCGGGTTTTGCCTCAACCCCTGAACAGAGATCAACGCCTTTAGGCTGCACCGTTTTGATAGCTTCACTGACATTATCCGGATTAATGCCACCAGCCAGCCAGACAGGCACGGAAGTTTGTATCTGATCCATCAACTCTTTGACAACATCCCAGTCAGAGATTAATCCGGTACCTCCGAATTTTTTCACTCCTTTCATCACCGCCACAGTATCAAAGATGAGCAGGTCGATCCCGGCATCAATATACTCCTGAACCAAATCACGAAAGGTATGAAAATCAACTTCCTTTCCTGCTTCTGGCAGATGAATGGACTGCCAGAGACGCAGGCTCGGGTATTGTGCTTTCAACTCCCGGATAAACGATACTTCTTCCAGATGTAAAAATTGGACAGCAAAGGGATTGAGAGTTTTAACCAGGTCATGCAAACGCTCTGGTTTCATATTAAAAACCAGAGCAACTGCGGCAATAGGAGGCTTTTCAAAAAGCGGTTCGGCATCTTCGATAGTCAGTGAACGCGGGGAAAAATCCACCTCAACAACCACCCCGAAATAATCAGCGCCATATTCTGCCGCCAATTGGGCGTCACGGATGCTGGTTGTTCCGCAAATTTTTACCCCGCACGTTTCCTGCATCCTTCCTTACCCCTTGAGCCAGTTATCGTCCATAAAGGCTTTTTCCACACCATTTTCGGTGATGGTTCCACCCCTGTTATCAATTTGAGTTTCGATAATTCTGCTGTCGGATACCCCCTGATCTTTTAAATACCCCATAACTCTATCATAAACATCTTGTTTTTGAGTTAAGGCAAAGATGGTTGGGCCAACAGAACTCATGCCGGCGATCTCAACGCCCATACCACGAAACGCATTGATATAGCTATAAATCGGTGTTCCGTAAGCACCATGCTGTTCACATTCTGCCCGTTTTGAACCAAGATAGGAAATGTCAAAAAGAGTATCACCCATTTTTTCCATATCACCCCGAATCATGGCTGGGATCATATCGAGCAGGACAAGCTCTGCTTTAGCACCGGCCTGCATGCTGTCAAGATGCCTGGCTCTGCGAAGGAGAAGTTCTGCTTCGGATTCCGCTGATGTCTCTTTACCGGTGAATTCATCTTCAAGACTTTTCACATCAGGGATAAAAATAATTGCCTTGGTATCAGGCAATGGAACCCGATACACCATGGTGAGATCGTCGCTGGCAACAATCCAGCCACCATTTACACCTGCCATGGCACCGATGCCTGTTTCAAAAGCGGGTAGCAGATATTGCTCATTGATGGGGCTTTCCTCACAGGCAAGAAAACCCATAATTCTACGTAATTCCCAGCCATGAAAGGGGCGGCCGAGAACCTCGTTCATACCCAGAATGACGGCACACATGGAACCAATGGAAGAACCAAGCCCCACATGACGACGTTTATGGTCCATTAAATCAATTTCGAAACCACCGGAAAAGCCGAGAAGCTCTTTAAAGGCATGACCGAAATGTTCGGTGATAAGCTGACGTTCGCCACTCACCCTAATTTCCGGCTCTTTAATTGCCTTTACTGTGGCGTTAAAAAATATTTCAACGGCAAAACCCAAGCCACCACCGCCAGGACGGTTAAGATTAAAACGATTCATGTCCAGAACCGTTGGGTGCAGGCGAGCAGGAACCTTAACTGCAACTTCCCGGTAGGAGTCAACACTTTGAACCTGTTTTGATTCTATCCCCATCATTTCATAGGAATGAATAAAGTCTTTATTGCCGGGTTCAAATTCCTCGAGAGTCGTGGTTATTTTGTCAAACGGACCACCGATAATGCTAATTTCAATTTTTTGTTTCGTCACGCAATTACCTCTTTAATGTGGAAATTCCTGTTTTTTGATTGAACTATTTTTTCAACCGTCTCCGGGTACGAAACAGTAGCACGTTCCGGAATTATTTTGCTTGGATCGGTATCAACATAAACCAAAAAAAATTACTGGCGTACTGGATTTTTGTCAAGGATTGAATGTGTATGATGTGATACAGGTGACAGCCTCATAAAAAATGGCAATCTAAGGGTGCATTCAAAAATAACTTCGTATTCTGAGGCGCAATATAAACATTTAGAAAAACGCTTTTCAATTATTTAATCCTCAACGTAGCTCGGCTACGCCTGCGTTTAAATAATCGAAAATCGTTTCCCTAAACATTCATCTTACACCTCATAATTACGAAGTTATTGTTGAATGAACCCTAAGATGGAAGAGGTGTAGTAGAGAGGATTAAAGCAGCAGGAAGAAACAATTAGTGCAAATACTCTTCCTGAATTATCCTCTCAGATGACTGCCTGCCATTTGACTTTTTCTCCACCTTCTGCTCATCACCTGCCAAACCAAACATATGAGAAACCAGATGGCCTGGCAAAGCCAGGGTACGATAGACCATTGAAAAAGGTTGGATTACCACCTCCTTAAAGACTGATTTCTCTACATCAGGATTGAACAGGTCTCCTGACACCTTTACGGTAATAGAAGGACGTTTTTCTTTTCCGGCAAGAATATAACCAATCAGAGGTATCTTATTGATATTCCTTTTTGCCCGGGTAATCAGGTTCAGATCCATTTCAACCTTTTCCTGACGAAAATCAATCCATCCATTCCCGATCATACTGAGTTCAGGTGATTCCAGATCAAGAGAATCAAAAGTCGCCACGCCATCTTTGATTTTCATACCTGCAACTATTGAATCCACTGGCAATCCATCTCTACTATATGATGGCAGATTAAAAGTAATAAGTGCCGGAATGGTGTTTATCAGCGCAAGAATATTATTTAATGTGGTAAAATCTGTGACAATCGTATCCTCAATTTTGAAAAGTGCAGAACAATCATCAAAACTCCCTTTGGCCGCCATACTCATGGTTCCCGAATGAAAATCAGATCCCGGAATCAGAGCATCCATGAAAACATCATTCAGATCATCTCCTACCAGTGTAAAATCCTTTCCCTCTATGTCTATGACAATACTGCCAGGCCCATGTTCCAATTGAACCTTGATCTTGTTGTCACCATATTCAAAATCAATCTGATCAGCTAAGGCCTGCCGATCAGGAGTAAGGATAAAACTGGAATCATAGGCTTTAATTTTACATGTGATTCCAGTTTGTTCTTTATCATTGACATCCGATTCGGGGAAAATCTTTATAAATTCCATAATTCCAGCAAGGTCATAGCAAATATCCCGTGAAGTAATCAGTAGTTCATCATCATAAACTATCTGCACATCATCATTGATCGTCGCAGACATCCTCCCACCACTGACCCTTCCAACAACATGATATTGATCCATAGTTATAGAATCTTTAACCAGAAAACGATAACGGTAGGGAATATCGGCAGAAAACTGGTAGGATTCCCCACCATTGTTTGATACAATTTGCAACTGCCCCGCATCCAGCTCATAGCGTTGCATAAATGGAGAATATTTATGTATGCTGGCAAGATTTGCAAACTTCACTGACCAGCTCCTGTCCTCTCCGGTAGTACTCTCCATATCAAGCTCAGGAATCGTGATAAGCAAGTTGTCTTGTCCAGCGTCAACCTTAACAGAAACAGTATCCCTCGAACTCAAAACAAGGCCGAGAAAGCTATGTTTAATAGAAAGATTATCCAGAATATAAGTTCCCTGTTTTGAAAGATGATTAAATTGGCCTGAAACATTGGAATCAAAAAACTTCCCGTAACTTATCCTGCCGCTGGCTATGGAAAAAATATTATTCCAATAATTAAATTCTGATGGATATAAACTGACCGGCATCTGATTCAGACTCCATTCCGATACCTTGGTGCTTTGAATCGTCAGCTTCTTATTAAAATGAATGAAGAATGGGCCATGACTCTTCTTAAGAATCAAATCGTTGACATCATACTTAAGCAAATCACATTTAAAATCAAACCGTAGCTCTTTAAAAAAAAATGAACCGGATATCTTTGAGCTAATACCCGGCGGGATGGAAAGCGATGTGGGAGGAAGTACTCCTGAAATATCCTGGAAAGAAAAAGGAGCGCTGAACGCCCCAAGCTTCAATGGGATACCACCCAGCTTCCAGGAAGAAATACTGGCAGTAAGCGTTGTCTCATCTGGTTGAATCCGAAAGTTGAGTCTTGGTTTTGCTTCAGTCCCATCCAGAACAAAATCTAACTCTTTAATCCTGGCAGTGAACTGCTGCAACAGAACATCAATATTTCCAACCTCCTTTGCGGCATCATACATGCCGCTGATGTCAGCCGTGAACATCTTCTCAAAGCTGATATGAATATTCTCATATCTTATTCTACGATCTTCAAGAAGAATCCTGGCGTTCTTTATATCATATTGTACCTGATCATATTCAACTGTTCCCTCGTCAATCACAAAGGTTCCATGGGCTGTTACATCCTCAGTATTGAGATTGATGACCAGGGTTAAATCAGTTGCAGTCTTGCCCGCTGTCTGTTTGAAAGGTAGAGAGATGTCATAGCAATTCAGCAGATTCAAAATATCCTGATTGGCAACGGCACGGGTCAAAATATAGACCGTGAGAATGATATTGGACGGGTCATTGAAATTAATATCAACCCGGGACTTATCACCATCCTGGCCATAAAAAACAGACTTGTGAGGCGTTATTGCAAGTACACCTTTACTGAAAACAACATCCGTATATTCAGCTTTTACTGCTTCCACACCTGGTTCGAAGGTGTACCCACAATCATCCACCCTGGCTTCGGCATAAAAGCTGTCCATGAGAGCCATAGGATCAGTCCAGGGAAAGCTGCCCGAGAAGGTCTTCAGGTTATAGCGACTTGCGGTTAGATAATCAGTGATCCAGAGCTGAGTGGCATGATCCAGACCAAACAGATCAACAAAAGGTTTAATGTCTGTTATCTTCCCGGCCTCTTTCCCATGAAAACTTATCTGCCGGGGATCTGCAGTAAAATCGAGTGTCAGCGGCAAAACGCCGCCAAGAGATACTGCAACAGAACCACTTGCCTGCTCGTTGTTCCCGTTAATACGAATTTGTCCGGACAGGTGAGAATTGAAACGCTTACTGACAGCTTTTGTTATATCGATAAGGAAAGTGTCCCCATCAATGGCTATATCTGACCGGACTTCCAGATCTTCGCTTAGCAAAGTAATATATGATAATTTCCGATCAAGATGAATGGAGGCCGTCATATCTCCAACCTTGAGCTCACGCACGACAATCCTGGAGAACAGCTTCTCCCCCCACACGCTGGCACTGACGACCTTGTCTACCAGACTGAAATCTTGAGGAAAGCCCATCTGCTGACCACTATCGAGCGAAATGTCCCCGATCTGCAGATCCAGCTTATCCTGCCAGCGCAGAAAGATATCAGAAACAACTGCTCCTCCGATCTCCAAACCATCACAGCGAACTCCCCGCTTCAAGAGAAGTCCCGCGAAAATCAGGATGACACAGGTGAACAGCAGCAAACCAGTCAAAAGCCGGAGCCATATTCTTCTCCTTGGAATAGTTAAAGCTCTGGTCACAAAGGCCTCTGTTCAGTTTGAAAATCTTCCATCTGTCTTTTCATTCGCTTGGGAAAGAAAACCAGTCGCTTCCAGAAACGGGAGCTAAAGGTTCTGTCAAATGTTTAAAAACACCATTCTGAAGAAAATAGAGTGTTTCAACATGCACATACTTGGAATCCATAATGAAAGGATGGCTCTCATGAACCACAAGAAAATCACTCATACCATCAACTTTAGCCCGTTCAACCGAAACTTTCCCATCATCTTTTCCTGGGAGAATATATGAAAACCAGACATCAAAAAAGGCATAACGATCGCCAGTGATGACCCCCACAGGATAATCAACCGGGCCAAGCTGATTGGGCACTGAATCATGACCTGTATGCAGCTGCTGTCCGGCAGGCCCATTCAGCCACTTATAAAACCACCAGTCTTTCAGGGTATCAGTCACCGCACTGCCACGATTTGGAGGGCTGATCATGACCACCCTTCCCAATTCCACAGGCCTTTTTTCCTTTATGGCTTTTCGAAGCACAATCCCGCCTAACGAGTGGGTGACAAAATGAATAGCTGTGGGAGAAAACTGTCGACATTGAGCCATGGCCTCGGGAAAATGCACATCTGCAATGTTCTCAATATTTTTTTTAGTAGAAGGATACCCCAGGTTCACAGTATGGTATCCAGCTTCAGTCAATGTCTCCTGCAGACTATCCATTGCATGATAGGTACGCCCCATTCCATGGATCAGGACAACGCACTCCCCCGTGGAATTTTCTATTGATGGCTTTTTAATGGCAATATGCGTTTTACTGCAGCTGGAGAGGAGCAAAACAACAAAAACCGATAGACCAAGGAAGGCTGAAAAAACGGACTTCTTACGATAAAAATGCAGGTATTGAAAAATAGTGTTTCCTCCAGTCTACACCCTGCTGTGGATAAGAAAAAAACATGTCACATCATTTTTTCACACAACAAGTCCCGCGTTGTCACGGAGAGTTTCAACAGACAATCACAGAAAGTTATGACAGGTTATTGATCATCACGAACGACTTCTTTTGGAAATCAGTAACCGCAATTTACAAACAAAGCAGATTGCGAGCATTTGCTGTTGTCTGGTCAGCAATCTTTTCAACCGATTCTCCCCGCAACTCAGCAAGGGCAAACAAAATCTCAGGGAGATATTCCGGACTGTTCCGCCGTCCATGATGTGCCACAGGAGGGATATCTGGAGAATCGGTTTCAAGAACCAATGACTCCAGTGGTACCCTGGTGGCCACTGACCGAACCTTTGTCGCACGATCATAAGTAATTGTGCCGCATATACTAATCAAAAATCCCAACTTTATATAATGTTCTGCCTGTTGCAGGCTTCCGCTGAAGGCATGAACAATTCCTCCGCAGTTAAAACCATGCTTCCGAATGATTGCCTGTACCTGATCATGAGCCTTGCGCACATGAAGAAGAACCGGCAAGCCGAATTCCGAGGCAAGACTCAGCTGTGGTTCAAACAACTCCTTTTGTGCTGAACGATCAGCATTCTTTATAAAATAATCAAGGCCAATCTCGCCAATGGCCTTCAGTTTTCCACTTGAGGCATGTGTCCGCAGAACACCTAGATCATCAGGCCCATGATGCCCGAGATACATGGGATGAAGGCCAATGGCTGGAAAGAGATCAGTTTCTGTATGGCAGATGTCAAAAATTCTTTGCCACCCTGCCCGATACACTCCCGGTAAAACCTGGGCAATGACTCCCGCCTGCCTGGCCCTGGCCAAGACTTCATGGAAATCACCAGCAAACACAGCAAGGTCAATATGGCTATGGGTATCAATCAACTCCATGTTGTATTGTGCATCTCAACCTTGCTCTGCCACAACACTTCCGGGCCCTGCCAGCGGTCTAAACAACTTTTTCCCGGCACCACAGCTCGGACAGCGCCAATCATCAGAAAGATCTTTAAAGGCTGTGCCCGCTGCAATTTTTCTTCTTTTGTCGCCCTTGTCAGGGTCATAAATATAGCCGCAATCAACTGTCTGACACTGGTACATTTCTTCTGGTCGAGCCATCAATTTCTCCTTTTTATAACAAGATTGGTTAACAAGGCCCTTTTGGGACGGGCACTCACAAACAGAACAGGTGTTTACCATACAATGACTGTTTTTTCAGTCGTCACCTGACATTTCCCAATAAACAGAGTATTGTCCACCCTATCAATAGAAATCATTCTTGTGAATACAAATTTCAACATGCAAAGGTAATCATGACTCCTGAAGAAATGCGGGAAAAGGCGATGGATCTTTTCAAAAAACGTTTCCATTGAAGCCAGGCGATCCTGGCCGTGGGCCTGGAAAAAATCAACCAATATGACGAAAATGCGATCAAAGCAGTTGGTGCCTTTGGGGGTGGAATTGCCAGCTCCGGTGCTGTCTGCGGAACGCTTCTTGGAGCAATCGCCGCGGTCTCATCCTTGCACAGCAGGGGAAGTTTAGAGGAGAGAGAAAATCCTCGTGTCTGGGGGGTCAGCAACAAACTGATCAAGCAATTTAATCAGTTGACAGAACCATACGGTGGAAGTGACTGTAAAGATATCGCCCGTATAAACTGGTCAAACCACGACGAGGTCAAAAACTTTTATTCCAATCCGGACAGCACACGAAAAGAGTGTGTACAGCTTGTTGGTGATTTTGCTTTTGCTCTTGGTGAAATCCTGGAAAAAGAGATGGCAAGACTGGAAAAACAATGACAATTTTGTGCTCTCGGAGTGATCTTCTGGACGAGAAAATTCTGCTCCTTTTTTGACCAGCAATTACTCAAACAAATCAAATCATGCGTTTTGCCGCGATTTTTTTTTGCGCCGGAACCCTATAAACAAACCACTGCCTGCAGCAGTCGACGAAGGCAGCAATGCTGCAATATACTTCTGAGTATTGTCCATGTTGTCACTAACCCAGCCAATGCTTGACTCTACCCATTGGTCAGCAGAGGAGCCGATAATACCAAACTTTGTCATCAGACCGATAGCTGCTACCGTTATCCCACCAATGAGAATAACCGGCCCAAGCTTGCGTCGAGCGACTCTGCCAATCAAAAGGCCTGCGAGAAAGCTACCTGCCAACGACAGTGCCGCGGGCGCATAAGGCTTGATTACCATTAACAGGGAACCATTTTCCGGCTCGGACAACAACAGTCCACCCGCACAGACAATCGAGACTGCAGACAGCAACACTGGAGCTGATGCAAGGAATTGACTCAGTTTGTCTCTGATACCTTCATCATCGGAGTCTCCTCCATTCATGCGTAATATTTGAGGCTTCATAGTTAAGAATTACATTCTCTGGCGACCTGTGGAAAGCATCCCTTCTGAAATTTGTAACAATTTTTCTTTATACAGAATTCTACTAAATTGCAAGTAATCTTTGTGCTGCTTTGTGGTAAGTGGCAGCTTATCTTTAATTGACTCAAATCATAACCGACGGCTGTCTCCTCAAGTAAAAATACCTCCTTTGCAATCCAGACTCTTTAAATAATTCCCCAAAAAAAATCGAAGTAGATGATAATAGCGTTGTTTTATTTCAGAAAACAGACCAAAAGATATTATTTTACAGTCCTGTTATTGAACTCAAAATGACTAACCAATGGCACCAGAAAGGTTCCATGAACAACAAACAACAACCGGGGGTTACACTTACAATGGCATCCATAAAAATCATTCGTACAGATATTACCACACTTGAAGTGGACGCCATTGTCAATGCGGCCAACAACTCCCTCCTGGGAGGTGGCGGTGTGGATGGTGCAATTCATTCTGCCGCAGGCCCGGAACTACTGGCTGAATGCGAAGCAATCGGCGGCTGTCCCACGGGCCAGGCCAGAATTACCGGTGGCTATAGACTTCCTGCCCGCCATGTTATCCACACCGTTGGCCCGGTCTGGCAAGGTGGCCGGAACAATGAAGCAGAACTGCTTGCATCCTGCTACCGGCAATGTTTCCAGCTGGCAATAGAAAACAGTCTCACTTCCATTGCTTTTCCGGCTATCAGCTGCGGTGTTTACGGTTATCCTCCAGATCAGGCCTGCACAATTGCCATGGAGGAAACATCTCTTTTTCTCTCAGCTGCAGACATCCCCATGCAGGTGATCTTTGCCTGTTTTAATGATACCATTCAGAACGAACTGGAAAAACTGCTGGTTTCAATGTCATTATCCGGAGTCAAGGCATAACAGGCGGAAATGACGCGCTGGTAACGATCATATCAGGGTAACACACCACGCTGCCTGAAAGGCTGATAAAGAGGGTCACCGATGAGCACCATCTTCCAGGATATAAAAGGAAGGCTGAGAGAGTATGCCTCAACTAAAGTAAAATCACCGTCAAGCAACAGACCGAAAAAGACCTGGGGAAAAGGGAAGGCCTCGGCATACGGTTCTCCAACTGGGCCTATGGTTGCAGCCACACCATCTTCAAGCAATCGTTTACACCAGACCTGACTCCCCTTTTTCTTCAGGGTCGTGCATTCACCACTCGCTATATGGTAGGCAACAGCGCCTTGCTGCCAGTCGAAAGCATCTACATACTGTGACAGGCTGTACCAGCCGCAATAAAGGGCAGCCTGAGGCGCCTCCCCGTGTTGAAATAAAGCATTTTCTTCATTCAACACCACAGGCATTGCTTTTGACACCACTTTCGACGCCTGATGAATAGCATTATCATACAAAGCATAGCCAGCCAGATGCGTCGTATCTTCTGGCCGCGGCCAACGGGCATCAAAATAAGCTGTACCTGTCAGCCCCTTTTTCTCAATGGCCAGACTGTCGGTAATGACCCGTTTCACCGTGACAGAATCCGGCCCGTCCAGGCGAGCCACCATAAGCACCTGCCCTTTCCGATACGCAGTTTTTTCTTTCTGAAATTGAACAAAATAAGGATTAGGTACCCAGCCAGCCACAGGAGGTTCCTCAATTCGAACCAGACTAAGTTCCGAATCCACAGAAGCAACAGGATCACGCTGACGACGACTGACGTTGCTGCGCTTCTGTTTCTGTTCCGGGTTTTCCACTGGCAGCAACCGTCCATTGATACGAAGAGGCATGCCATAAAAAAGTAGCAGACAACTGATCCCGGGCTTATCTTCCAGAAACTCCCGCACGGGAGTCGCAATCTCATCGTCATAGAAGTGACGATCAATACTCTCATTGGCAGCAGTATTTATGATGAGCAGATTTCTGCCCGGAATTCCGCGCTGCTTCATATAAAACCTGGCAAGTTGTACGCCATCACTCACCTGCCTATTGGCCACTACTATGATTTCATCTGCCTCTAACGCCTGAACAGAAACGGGAAGGACTAAAAACAAAAAAAGGAAAACAGTGTGAAAATCATACTTTTTTAACACTCTCATAATCCTCCGGGCTATCAATATCAAACACGACTCCCCTATCATCTACGTCAACGAGTTTCAAATGTGCGGCCGGATCCTTTAGGTGCTCTCTTGGTCCTGTGTCACCATCAAGGGCAAAAATCCTGTCAAACCAGGCGGCAGGAGTTATGACCGGATTGCCACGCTGTCCATTCCAGGATGGAGCCACCCAACGCTCAGGTTCTTTCTGAAATGCAAAAATCAACTTTTCAATAGTATCAGCGGTTACAAGTGGCTGATCGCCAAGTAGAAACATAGCACCGGCACATGGCTCGCTGAGCGCTCCCAGTCCAGCCTGCAAAGAAAATCCATAGCCACAGGAGAAGTCATGATTTTCAATCACAAGAGCATGTCCTGATTCAACCTGTGATCGTATTGTATCACTATCAGATCCTAAAACAAGAATAAGAGGGGAAAGCGAAGACTGGAGCGCCGCATCAATCACATGCTGGAGAATCGGTTTACCACGGAACGTCAACAGCAACTTATTTTTTCCCATACGTAAACTTCTGCCTGCGGCAAGGATTATTCCAGGAATGGCTAGTTGTGGCATTGTACACAAAGTTAATATTCTTGTTTTAAAGTGATAGTTACTTTTTATATCTCAAATTTTCCACATTGTGCTGCAACGATTTCCCGGTTATACGTTGTATGGTCCGGTCGACAACCATTATATCATTGTCAAAAGAGCCGTGGGCAGAATCAATTTTTTCTATTTCCCGAACCAACTCACCATTCCTCCATTCTGCTGCAGTTATCACCTGTTCCTCATCCAGGATATCCAATCCTTGATTCCCCCAGAAGCTCTGCCAGCGTTTGAGGTGAACAAGGGTGCTTTTATTCCAGTTTTTATGATCATTGAGAGACTTGTCAAACGCGTGCGCCATACCGAGCAGAGGTGTTTTATGCCAGTTTTCAAGAGCGCGGCTCACCAGGTAGAGCAGCGATTTTTGATATGGGCCAACGGTGTCATCTTTCTCCCGTTGATCACTGAGCAGATGCATGTGGAGATCTTTTTTCTTCATAACATTCTTGTCAACGGCCCATGCGTAATGTTTATTTGCAAAATCAACGGAACATGCAGCAGCGTAAAGGGTACAGCTTGCAATCTGCAGGTTGTTCCGCGGGCAGTCCTGCAGCAGATGTCCAAGCAGGATAGCACCTGCTGAATGACCCACCAGATGAATCTTAAGAGAAGGATGTTTCTTTTTAAGACGGGCCAGCGCTTTGACCGTGAGAAAAGAGCCTCGATCATCATCACCTTTCTGCGCCGATGCTGCCGCGTTCTGTTTCATCTGTGACCAGATGGCCTTGACACCAAGATTTTCAGAGGCAACCTCCAATGTCCGGTCAAGAACATCTGAGGCCTTTTCCTTTGCCTGTTTCAGCACATCTTCAAAACCTTCGAATCTCGGAAAAAGTCGACCCACGGAATCATCCATGATAGCAACAATGCTTTCCAGCAGGCCGGTTTTCCAGGTAAGAAACAATGGATAGATACCGTTTTCTTTGAAGTAGGGTGCCATAGTCTGGATTCGCCGGATGGAGTCCCCTTCACTGTTGAGACCACCATGGGCAAAAATAACGATATGTTTCTTTGCTGCTGTCTGTCGTGATAACCATAAGGACGGCCTTTCCACCACAATATCATCAACCGTATCAACCGGCCCCTCATTGACAACCAGACGGTTGATGACCTTACCGTCATTGGTCATCACCAGGCTGTGTTGATACGCTTTTTCTTCATCCCATGGCCGAACAGCAGAATTCTGGTATTGATGCTCCCGTACCTGTCTGCGGAACAGCTCAAAAGTGGTGGGATCGGCATCAAACAATAATTGTTCTCTGTCAAGTGAGGATAAGAGAAAGTGTGACCTGGTACGCGTTTCAGTGGGTGCCCCCATAACGCAGACCCAGGCATCTTTGCCATTAGCACCCCAGTCATCATAGGCAAGAATGGCGAAACCTTTCAGGCCCCAGTCCCCACCCCATGAATTCTGGACAATAAAACCTCGCCGGTTAAAACCGACAAGAGCAAAGGCGTGACCTCCCTGCTGCACTGTATCGACCTGCCAGCCAATGCGTGGCAAGGTCTTATGGCTTACTGTTTTTGCTTTACTCTTTTTAAGATTCCAGCCCTTGTGGACTTGAGCTGAAACATAAATGGCACCGACCTCCTGAATTGCGACCTGCATATCAGTGATGGCATTCTTGTCTATCCGGTAATAGACACCGAGTGGCCGTTCCGCCGCATCCTCTTGCCAGCCTTCCCCTGGCTTGACAAAGCGTGCCCGGCCTTTTTTATCAAAATAGGGCCACAATTCCAGGCTGCAGACCCCATGCTTGTGCCAGGCCTTGACTGCCCCCCGGCAGCTTGACCCCTCATAGTCTTCTCCGGGCCATTCATCATAAAATCGAGCCAGGTGGTAAAGCATGCGTTGACTGACCTGAGCAGGCAGGTTGGACTCTTTAAGCTGTTTGCCGTCATGCTGCCCGAGCACAGCACGACGCCATAACAGATAATTAATGGTGCAGGCCAGACCAAAACCAGTGCAGGCCCCCTCCTTACCCTGGTTAAGTACGAAGCTTTTATACATGGAAAAATAATTCGTTACATAATCAGCTGGCGGAAACTCGGGGCTAAGCGATATGAGTGGCGGGTGGTAAGAGCGGTCACGAAGGTCAATACGATCGGGTCGAGCATCAAGCTGATACGTTCCAACATACTTTTTCATATTTACCTCAATAAAAAAGGGTTTTCATCAGTTCATGGTACCTTGTCTGTGAGTGGAGTGATGTGTCATACATTTTTAAGATATGGCATCAAAAAGGGTTTATGTTTCTTGATTTCATCCATTGTCAGGCCGCTTATTTCATAGGGAAAGACCAGCCAGTCTTCCGTCTGATGGAGCGTAAAGTCTGGTTCTATTTCGCTTTCTTTTAAAGAAGGACGTTGCCATAAGGCAGCAATTTTGACCTGTCTGGGCATGTTTCTTTTCAGATGACGGCTTAAACGTCTGATAACGGCTTCAATACTTTTTCCAGTACTGAAGACATCATCAACCAGTAATAACGAATCATCAGCATTAAGGTTTTCGAGTAGGTACTGCGTACCATGAACCCTGATCTCAGCATCGGAAGACGCCACCATTTCCTGATAAGAGGGCTGGCCACAATAGGATGTGCGTAATGAAATATGGTTGGTTTCTATACCGAGTGTCTGCAAACATTCCTGGACATAAATGCCCACCGAGCTGCCACCACGCCACAATCCCACGATAAATGTCGGACGGAAACCACTTTCAAAAATTTTCACACCCAGTTTAAAAGAATCCAGAATCAGGGTTTCTTCATCAAGAAATGTTTTTTTCATAATACTATTCCGAATAGGGACAATTTAAAAAAGTTGGATATTGCTTGACTCAAATCATTGCTTTTACGATACCCTTTTTAGAGCATTACTTGTATAAAATAGATTTTGATCTTGTAACTATCCAGGTGCATCCCAAAACCTACCTATAAGCACGGAATGTAACTGTTTTGACAAGTTCGTAAAAATGTCAAATCTGAGATGGCCAAGTAACATAAATTTAGAGGTTGGCAATGAATAAAACGTACCTGACTGCCCAGGGTTTACTCGAAGATTCTTTCAAACTGGCACAGCAAATTCTTGAAAGCGGTTTTAAACCCACCTTTATAATTGCTGTCTGGCGTGGTGGAGCACCGATAGGTATAGCCGTTCAGGAGTTTTTGTCCTTTCATGGTATACAGACCGACAATATCGCGATTCGCACCTCTTCTTATAGTGGGATTGACAATAAGACGCGTGAAATAAAGCTTTTTGGTCTGAATTATCTGGTGAAAAATATGCAGCACAGTGATCGTCTGCTCATTGTGGATGATGTCTTTGACACGGGTCGCTCAGTTGAAGCCATTATCAACGAATTACACCGCAGGTTACGATTAAATACTCCGGAAGATATTCGCATTGCCGTGCCGTATTACAAGCCTTCCCGTAATCAGATAGGTAAAGCACCTGACTATGCAGTACATGAAACCACAGATTGGCTGAAATACCCTCATTCGCTGGAAGGATTGAGTGTTGATGAAATAAGAGAAAAACGTCCTGCTATTTATGAAATTCTTAAAGATCATTTACAGGAAAAATAAAATTATCAGTTATCGGCAACACCTTCGCCAAACGACAAGAACAGGTAGGAACAGTTAGTGCTTGTCCTTGGAACTAGCTAATTTAAGGGAATTATATGGACAGAAGTTTTGGCGAAAATCAGTCAAAAAGTTAGAGCAGGCAACCGAATGCGAAAGGTGTGTCATGGCAGGCTTTTCCAAGCATAACAGCTTGAGTTACCATTCCTGATCAAAGAACAATCCCCCGTAAAATTAACTACAAGATCAGTTCTATTTTTGTTAATGCTGACCAATAATTGCCCAACTCTATCATGATTGTTGGCCTGTTGAGGAGGACTATAAGGTCATGAAACGCCGGATAGAGTTAGAGAATTTTTCCAGCAAAATCGAGTTGTCAGTTTACCAGGACTTCCACGCCCGCATCTTTTCAAAGAACATCAAACCAATGCTTGCCTTTGCAGCTCAACAAATCGTTGCTGAGACAGCAGATGACAAGAAACACAGCTACAAAATCAATTTCACTCAGACTCTTCCAACAATGAGGGATACCATTGTGACATTATTTCACAAATCAACTACTGTCATTCACGGCATTGTGTCCGATATTCTGGACACATTTGCTATGGCAACCGAACCCGTTCGACCGGAAAGAAAATTCCCGCGTAATCATAAAAGAGCGCAGAGAAAATATTGTTTAAATTACAAACCGATCCTTTAAGTTAATGACATTGAGTACCAATCTTCAATATTCAAACCTTTGACTCTTTTAAATTCTTTTGTGTTATGAGTAACTAATATTGCATTTTTGCTTAATGCTGTACCTGCAATAAGTATATCATAGGGGCCAATTGGGGTGCCTTTACTTTCAAGGTTTGCTCTTAGCATAGCAGCTACTTTGGCTTCTTGTGCTCCAAATGAAGAAATATTGATTATCGATATGAGTGCCTCAAGTTGTGTTCTTCGTCTTTCGGGTTTTGTTGATTTTGCAATACCAACTTCAAGTTCGTAGAGGGCGATTGATGGAATGAATATATCTTTGGGAGCTTTGGATAATAGAATGTTGGCAACATCACCGATACCCTTGAAAAAACAAATTAGCGTATTGGTGTCAAGGAGATACAATTTTATAGTACCTCTCGATTACTATCAACTGCCTGGGTTGAGCGAATTTCTTCCAAAGTAGGGAAATCATCTTTCCAGCTACCTGCCAAATTGACAACATCTTGTGGCCATTCTGTTGAAATATTATCCTTAATTATTTTTCCAATCCATTTACTAACAGATAGGTGACTTGTTTTTGCTGCCTTTTTCATTTTATTTTCAATCTCACTCTCGAGATATATCGTTACTTGTCCCATAAAGTCCCCTCCAATGTAGGCCAAAACACATTTTAGTGCCTTACTCCTGAAAAGCTGTCACTCTTTTCAGTACCCCCCTTGAGGGGTATAAAAAAACAAGAAAATGAAAAGTTCGTTTAACGTGAGCCAGTTGAACATACCAACAAGGCACTTATGCCGGCCTCACTTACCGTTTACCGGTGTTAGTATATGTGCAAGTATAATTGCATCTTGATTCGCTGTCAAGTAAGGGTTCGGTAAAAAATAACTTGGCATTTTCCGGTCATAAATGTGCTACAGGTTCTGTCGATTTTATATATTCACAACCGCAGCGTAGCTGGTGGCTACGTGAGGATTGTGAATATATAAAATCGGCTGAAGATGTGGTGCAGTTACGAATTGGAAAGTCCAAGTTATTTTTTACCGAGCCCTAAGGTTTGTTTTAGTGCCTTACTCCTGAAAAGCTGTCACTCTTTTCAGTACCCCCTTGAGGGGTATAAAAAACAAGAAAATGAAAAGTTCGTTTAACGTGAGCCAGTTGAACATACCAACAAGGCACTTATGCCGGCCTCACTTACCATTTACCGGTATTAGCCCAATTTGTGTCCACTTTTTCTATACCACCTCAGAAACTTGAAGGAGTGTAAAATGAATTCTTTTGGATGGGAAAAAAGAAGTGAGTAAAACTAACCCGGTTCTACCGGAAACAATTCAGTTCACTGGATAAGTGCCTTATCAGAATATGTTCAATAAAAACAGGTAAGCGTAGACTCCGAGAAAATATTCTGTAAGGCACTAAAGTGGTGGGTCAATTCTGATTAGAGTTGAAGGTATAAATACGATGCCATCAAAAATGATATTTTCCGGGGCAGAAGCTTGACAAAATTAAGGAGTAAGATATCGTCATATTTATACCCGTTTTTAGGGTGAAAACACTTCACTTCAACTAGGAGCTTGTCCGAGAATAGGCATTTCTTCTCAAATCGAGACATTTTGAAAAAATAAGCGCAGGTGCCCTGCAAGAAATACCCTTGGGGTGCATATAGTTAATATTCCGAGCATTATTTTTTCAAAATAACGAAGAGTTGGGGAGAAAGGGCACTTGTACCCGTAGTTTGGGTGTTCTCGGACAGCCTCCCAGCTCTTCAATTGCTGAAAAACTATGACCACAACACTCTACTGGCATGATTATGAAACCTGGGGAGCCGACCCCAGAAGAGACCGACCAGCCCAATTTGCTGGAATCCGGACCGACACCGAATTAAACATTCTCGGTAAGCCACTGGTCCAATACTGCCGACCTGCCGATGATATGCTACCACAGCCTGAGGCCTGCCTGGTAACCGGAATCACCCCGCAAAAGGCCTTTGCCGAAGGACTCTGTGAAGCAGAGTTCATGGCCGAAATCCACCGCCAGTTTATGCAGCCTGGCACCTGCGGGGTAGGCTACAACTCCATTCGTTTTGACGATGAATTCACCCGTTACGGTTTCTACCGCAACTTCTTCGACCCCTATGGTCGGGAGTGGCGAAACGGCAACTCACGCTGGGATATCATTGACATGCTGCGCCTCAGCCATGCCCTGCGTCCGGATGGTATCCAGTGGCCCAGGCATGATGACGGCAGCCCCAGCTTTCGCCTCGAAGATATCACTAAGGCCAACGACATTCACCATGGAGAAAAGCATGATGCCCTCTCGGATGTCCAGGCCACCATTGATCTTGCCAGGCTGATACGGGAGAAGCATCCCCGCCTCTACAACTACCTCTTTGAGTTGCGGGACAAGCGCAGAGTGGCTGCACAGTTGAACCTGCAGCAGGCGCAAATGATCCTCCATGTATCCTCCATGTATCCGGCAGATATCGGCTGTATCGCCCCGGTACTGCCGTTGGCCGCGCACCCGACAAACAAAAACGGGGTGATCGTCTTTGACCTTCGCCATGATCCCGGACCACTGCTGCAGCTGGGAGTGGAAGAGGTCCAGCAGCGCCTCTTCACACGCAGTGACGAGTTACCTGAAGGCGTGGAGCGGATCCCCTTAAAGACCATCCATATGAATAAATGTCCGGTGGTCGCTCCTGTGAACACCCTGACCCTGGAGACAGCAGAGCGCTGGAAGATTGATCTCAAAGCGGCACAAAAAAATGTTGACGAGCTTCAAGGTTCTCCATCACTGGTACGAAAAATACAGGAAGTCCATGCTGGACGTGACTTTACTCCCATCAGTGACCCGGATCAAAATCTCTACGGAGGGGGATTCTTTTCCGACAGAGACCGCTCCCTGATGAATGAGATAGTCCTCATGGGTGCTAAGGACCTGGCCAGAACAGGTACCCAATTTGAAGACCCGCGCCTGCCCGAGATGCTGTTCCGCTACCGTGCCAGGAACTGGCCAAAGAGTCTCAGCAAAGAAGAGAGGGAAAAGTGGAACCAGTTCCGCAACAATCGCCTCTCCAATCCAGATGCCGACAGTGGAATCACCCTGGCGCAATACCAGAAACAGCTGGCCAAAATGGTGATGCAGCCGGACATAGGAGACAGGGAGAGAAAAATTCTTTCCGATCTGGCTGACTGGCCTGCTACAATCGGTTTATAGGGGCAACCGCAAGAGCAATAGGGGCCAGACCACGTTTTCTGAGGCTGTAATGTATGGCCTGTCCCGGGTTTTTGTTTTAAAAAAAAGTTCAGCGAGTAATCCAGTTTTCTAATCTCAAACCGGGAACCCTTTGGAACTCCCTGGTATTGTCACTTACAAGGGTTGCATCAATTGCCAGGGCATGGACGGCAATAAGAAGGTCATTTGCCCCTATGGGAGTTCCCTTTCTCTTTAGAAAGGCACGAATTCTTCCATATTCAATACCGGCTTTTTCCGGCCAGTCCAGCACCGTTGCGTATTGAAGGAAATTGTCCAATGCTTCCCGGTTTTGTTTTTGTTTACTGAAAAGTTCGATCCCGTAACAAAGCTCAGGCAGAACAACACTCGAAATGGCGACTTCACCAATTGGAGTTTGTTCCAGCTTCCCTCTTACTTCTGCGGGACAATCTTTAATAATGGCAATACATATATTATTTGGACAAATTAAGAATACAGGATTTAAAGGATTTAGCGTCCGGGGAAAGACGAAAACGAGCGGGGAATTTTCCCTTGTATGCGCCGTTCATAACATCAAAAAGATCACGAAAGCCCTTTTCAGGGGAGTGGTGTGTTCAAAATTTGGTAAATTGGTACCAGTACGGGGATAATAGGCGAAAAGAAGAGGAAATATCGACAAATATTGAATTGCCAATAGTTTTGTTGGGAGCATATGCGCATAGTGCCTTACTCCTGAAAAGCTGTCACTCTTTTCAGTACCCCCTTGAGGGATATAAAAAACAAGGAAATGAAAAATTCTATTAAAATTAGCAAGTTGAACACACCAACAAGGCATTTATACCCTCGAGGGGGTACTGAACTGAGTGCCGGCCTCACTTACCGTTTAGCGGTGTTAGATGATTTATATTATGAGTAACTTAGAAATGCCACAAATAATCATAATGTCCCCATTCTTCAAACAATCGTGCCCCCCATTCTGTAATAAATCTTGCATTTCAAGACCTGACCCCCCATTGTTACATGACCCCCCATTGTTATGACCCCCATTGTCATGACCCCCATTGTCATGCCCCCATTGTTCATTCCATTGTTCATATTTTTTGTTTAACGCCGCAAATCACCGACAACAAAAAGCAGAGCGACGAAGGAGCGGTGCTTTTTGTTGTCCGAGTGAATTTGCCTTGTTAGCCCTTGTGGTGTTGGCTTGGTGTTATTGATTGCTTTATTGCTTTGATGCAAAAGTTGTTTAGGCTGTCTCCTGTTTGCATAGCTTTAAGAGATAAAACCTTATGTAATTCGCTTCCTAGTCTCAACTGGAATTTTCCTGAATATTTTTTGTTTGTTGGGTTGGGAAGTTTTATTCCTTCGTTTTTATATATTTCAATCCATTCATCAACTATCTGGCAAATTTCATGGAACACCTCTTCCTCGTTTTCTCCGTGGCAGCAGTGACCAATCCAGCCTGGTATTGAGCCAATATAGCACTGATCTTCTTCTGACCACTCAACAAGTTTTATGTACCGGTCTCGTTCTTTCATTTTTTAGACTCCGAAATTTTTCTTGTTACTTCTTTTTCTTGGTATTTTTTTGCATCAACGCCTAATTTACCAGAAATTGTGATAGCGATTCCTTTCGGGTGTATATAGTTACGATGACTGCCTTTGCCGCCACGGTTGCAAAAGCCTGCTTTTTCAAGCTGTTTTATGAGTTCTCTAATTTTAGGAGGCATGAGAAAAAGATACTACTTTGGTACTACGTTGTCAATTCTATCAAGTTTGTCCGATAGTTTCCAAAGGGCCAAAGAGATAGTAATAAATTGAATCGCCAGAAACAGGAAAGCAGAAAGGGGTCAAGTCTCATCTTGGGCGTGTCAACCTAAGATAAAGAATTTATTATATCCCGAATTTTGCCTTGCAACTTTTTATCTTGGGACATTTTTCTCTCTACCCGACTAACTACATTCCCTGCCGGACCATACCCGCTCAGTCCAAAAACAGTACCGATCTCCTTAAGAGTGTCGTTACGTAAAACCCGGCAGAGGTACATGGCCACATCTCTAGGCTCATTTTTTTGTCCACGCCGGGTTACAAATAGATTTTGCTCCTGCACTTCACATAAACACTAGATACCGTTGTCACAATATGATCTACTTCTGGAGCAAGCTGTCTCGAGTCCGGGATTTCTCTATTCTGCTTGCTTGTAAAAAATGTTTCCTTCACCCAGGAGACAAAACCTTCATCACCAAGGATCATCGGCCATTTTTCTTTTGCAAAAAGGTTTTCAAATTGCTCGGAATCACCCTGCCCCATAAATTCCAGATATGCACTCTTCTGCTTCTTTTTTTCAATGCTCAACATAGATAAAACAAAACCCTTGTAAAGCCAGGCCCACTTTTTTGCATTTGATAGATAACCGGGATGACTGTCCTCCCCAACAATAACGGATTTGTAACGACCTCGAAAAAGCTGCCCATCATGGCCATGCAGACGGTTGAATCGTTGGGTATAAACGCCATTTAAATGACGCATAAATCGTGAGAGGTTCCCTTGCGGAGTCTGCGTCAAAAGATGATAGTGGTTGTCCATAAGGCAAAAGCTACTGATATGAACACCCCACAGGGAGGAAGCCTCCTTAAGTACCGTAATAAACATATCACGATCTTCATCAACCTCAAAAATATTATCCCCCCTGCGACCTCGATTCATTAGATGGTACCAGGCCCCTGGGTATTCAATGCGTAATGGTCTGCTCATAATAAAGTGACCCTATCACAAACACCATAAATAGTCAAAATGAGACTTGACCCTTATGTCCTTATGTTCCTTTCCCAAAGTAAGGCCAAGATGAGACTTGACCCCTTTATTTTTCACTATCACAAACACCATAAATAGTCAAAATGAGACTTGACCCCTTTATTTTTTATTTTTTATTTTTTGACCCCTTTATTTTTTTTTATTTTTATTCAAACATTCCTTAAAAGCATAGATCCAAATACTGTTTCCGTGGAGGATGTCAAAGCATTTCTAAGCTGGCTTGCGGTGAAGCAGAATATATCTGCATCAAGCCAAAACCAAGCATTTAATGCTCTATTGTTTTTGTTCCGCAACGTGTTCGGGGAGGAGTTTGGTAAAGTCGATGGTGTTGTTCGTGCCGGGTAGATCTATTTAAACGACAGTGACTTTTTTGGACAATTCGTCACACAGTTAAAACAGCGCAAACATTCAATGGACGGCACCTGGGCAGGGCCTGATTCCTTCTTGTAGCCTCCGGGGTAAGTGGCGATTGGGCAAACCTGCTGACATTTTTTGCACTCAATGCAGGTGTCTTCAACAGTAAGGAGGTAGGTGTTTTTACTTGCCATCCCCTGCATTAAACCCATTGGGCAAATGACACACCAGACCCGGGATTTGAAGTAGATGCCCAGCCCTATGGCCAGGGTCATGGAAACGATCCACATTGTTCGAAACACTCCGCCAACTGCTTTGACATCGCCCCAGGCCATCACCAGTCTTGTGGCCATGAAACCCATCATGACTGCAAAGACAAGCCAGCGAAACCATGACGTCTTGAATAGTTTTGGCACCGGACGATGCAGGCTGACCTTGCCAAGAAAGCGTTCATGGAAAGCACCCATGGGACAGAGCCAGCCACAGTAAAAGCGCCCCCGGCGACTGGACAACACCAGGAACAGAGTGATAAGACCGACGACGGTAAAACCGATTTTAGGGCAAAAGTATCCGCCGATAAGAACAAAAGGCAAAAGAAGTGCCATAAGCAACTGGCTTTCCTTTCGACAACAAATTTCTTCGATCTTTTTCTTTTTTCGTTTTGTAGTATCCATAGGACAGGTGTTCTTGTTGAGTAATAAAATTGCAATGCAATAGTTTTATGAGAAATTTAAGCAAATAAAACGACTTCAAAATTCAATAAATCAGCAGCCTGCCCCATAACCTTGCCTGCTGTAGCAATAATTTCTACAGGGATTTCATTGGCTACCGTCAGGTGAAGTGCATACAGTGTTCTTCAAGGTACAGACGGCAGACTTTCAATCATCAATAATGCGTTTAAGATGTGTCTGTTTTCTAACCGGGCAATGGATCAAACGTCCTTTACAGATAACGTTTGCATGGCTCTCCATCCTTTGTGTACTGTTCTCCACTTAGGGCTCGGAAAAAAATAATTGGAATTGTCCAAGTTCTTTCTTACCGAGCCCTTATACAAGTGCAGCAAAAGAGAGATACTTGGGCAATGCAGGCAAATCTGTAGCAATTCAGATGGTACCCCATAACTTGGCACCACTTAAAACTACCCGAATATTTCACATACATTTTCTCTGATCGAAGCACTAACCCAAAAATTCGGTTTTCTCCCCGCAAGCTTGTTGGCCGCTTCCATAACTGAAAGGGCTTTTTCTCTGCCGCCTGGAATGTCTGTCTTATTAAGAACAATATAACTGCGAGCCTTTTTCGGGCAGCCCTTTAGCATTCCTTCTGGGTGGACTGCTACTTTTGCCACAGTCAGAGCGGTGATTTCAGCTCCCATTTGCAAACCCGTTCTTGCTGACACCAGTGCGGCACGGAAAGCATGTGCATCGTCCAAGGGTTTGCCAATGATATCAAGACCAAGCACGCTGATAAAAACGTCTATGATTTTCGGCACAACAGGTTCATTGTCACCAGGGGCTTTGAAGGACAACTGCCTGGCACCATCAGCCTCTATAAGTATTCGTTCTACAGAGGATTGATCAAGCATTTGTTCCACTTGTGCACAAGTCAGCCCTTGCATTTTGTTGCCTGACGATAAGAGACGACTGGCCACTGTTACATGCCCGTACTGTTTAAGACCCTCCTCCAGTTTCTCCTGAAAACCGTCGCGATTCAAAAGAACAACCCCGCCTGTTTGCTGAGATGTGGGCTTAAGAATATGGGTTGTGGTGGTGGTAACAACCTGTATCCCTTTTTCTTGAAAGGCATGGGCGAGTATAAACATGAGAGAAGTCTTGCCACCAGCACCGACAATGGAAATCACTTTGTCGCTTTCTCTGGTCAGGGTGTTAAAAATTGTGGTCATGCGGCTATAACGCCCCTGAGCGGGCAGCGATCAACTCAGCTATAATACTGACTGCGATTTCCTTTGGCGTTTCCGAGCCGATTGACAGACCAACCGGGCAGTGCACACGGGCAAAGTCAGCATCAGTAAAACCCTGGTCACGCAGGTTGGAATAGGTGATGTCACGTTTACTTCTACTGCCAATCATACCTATATAACGGGCAGGTGTCTGTAAGGCCTGATCAAGTGCTTCCTGGTCATACCTATGTCCACGGGTGATGATGAGCAGGTAATAATCTTCTCCCTGGCCAATGGTTTGAAACAAATTTTGGAAGTCTTTGATGACATGGGTGGCTCGCGCCATGGGAAATCGATCTGTATTGGAAAATTCCTGGCGATCATCACACACCACCACTTCAAAATCCACGTAAGAAGCGAGTTTTGCGACTTCTTTGGAAACATGTCCGCCCCCAATCAGAACAACTGTGCCGGATTTTGGCAGTGGATCAATAACAATCGATTTTTTCGCAATATTGAGCAGTTGTGTCGTTCTCTGGCGCATGATGGCTTTACAATCAATATCTCCTGCCGGTGGGCTGCTTTTGCGCATATCAATGAAAGAGCGTAGCGGATGTTCCGGATCGGAAATGTCTATCATCCAGACACCTGTTGCACCATCAAGAAAACAATCCAGAGCCTGCTCGAACATGGGAATCATTTCAGAAGTAAGCCGTTCAATAAGAACAAGCTGAATACCTCCACAGACCATATCCGTGTCTTCTGCCGAGCCACTGCCGCGCATATCAAATTCAGTGAGTACAGGTGGGTCACCATTTGCTACTTTAGTGGCAGCTTCATGGGCTGTAAATTCCATCCTTCCTCCACCAATGGTGCCATGCAGTGTCCCGTCTTCTTCCACAAACATCTTGGAACCGGGAAGTCGGGGGGCAGAACCGTTTTTATCAATGATGGTTACCAGAGCAACTGTACGGTTTTGTTTTAACTGAGTAAGAATTTCTTTTTCTATCATTTGAGAATGTGAAACGTGGAGGTGAGGATAAAAATATACTATGTAAAAAGGGCGCCCGATTGAGTCAGTCGCCCTTTTTACATAGAAATAAAAAATATGGCATAGTTTCTGAAAAAAAATACCGGCTAATCTTTCATCACCGGTGTTAGTGCCTTACTCCTGAAAAGCTGTAATAAAAAACAAGAAAGCTAGAGAGTATTTTAAAATGAATAAGTTACAAGTACAACCAAAGCACTTATACCCCTCGAGGGGGTACTGAACTGAGCGCCGGCCTCACTTACCGTTTACCGGTATTAGAACTTTGTTACCCAGAACACAGTTGGATTAAATATAAGGTCACTATTGTCAGAGTCGTAGAATTGAGTAGAGAGCTCAAACTCCATACCAATGGCAGAATCAGAGAGAAAGTTACCTTTTCCAACAAACGAGTCGAGTTTGAGCCGTATCTGTGGTTCGGTCAGAATAGCAACTTTATTGTTGTATTCCCAGATATCAAAGAAACCCAGGAAAGAAAAGTTAACAGATCCAATGGAAAAGGGCTGGCCCCAGCAATAGGTAACCTGCCAGGTGAGTTCACTGCTGTCCTTCTCATCAATAATTTCATAATCTTTAATCATGAAAGATATATGGGAGAATCCAAAATTGGGTTGTCCAAACCCAAGATCAAAGGAGACACCATACAATAAAGCATCATCAATAAAATCATACCCATGGACAGGCGACCCACCATTGTATTCAAGTTTGATGTAAGTTTCTTTAAGAAATGAACCTAGCATGTTGGTGCCTTCTTCAGGGCCGAGAATAATTTTGTCAAGGCTGATTCGAGTTGCAAATTCACCATAATACTGGGCAGGTTCCAGCTTGTAATTATCCTTTCCCTCAATATCCAGAAACATAAAGTTGTCACCGTATTTCCATTCTGAAGCATGAAGAAAAGTAGCAGTGAGGATGTCTTCTTCAATATCTTCGCCATTGGCATCTTTGAAGCCTTTATCCCTGGCAAAATCCATATGCATTTGAATCTCTGTGTGATGGAAATAATCTTTTGCATCTGCGGATGCTGAACATAAAGCACCAAGAGCAAAGGCACAGCCTGCCATCATAATGGAACTTTTTTTCATTTTTCTCTCCTTCTTTGAATTAATAAAAAGTGGCTATTTTTCGCCATGTTAAATTCTGTTTATATTTTTAACTCATTAACATCCGGGCAGCCTTGTCATGTTCTTCCAGAAGTTCCGGTAGGTCTATACCGTCTAGCTGCCCCTTTTCCACTTTCCATTTTCCGGCTACCATGACGTAATCAGCTTTATATGCACCACATAGCAGGAGAGCTGCCAGTGGATCACCTGCCCCTGAAAAACGTGTTTCATCCAGTTTAAACAAGGCCAGATCCGCCTGTTTTCCGGGAGCGATCTCACCAATATCATTTCTGCCAAGACAACGTGCAGAGCCCTGGGTGGCCCAGCGCAGGGCATCAAAATGAGTTATTCCGGACGAACCATAACGCAGGCGTTGAAGCATCAACGCCTGGCGCACTTCCTGAATCATGTTTGAGCAATCGTTTGATGCTGAACCATCAACACCTATACCAACCGGACTGCCTGCATTTTCCAGATCTCTCGAGCGGCATTGGCCTGAGCCAAGAATCATATTGGAGCTTGGACAATGACTGATTCCAACCCCTGCTTTGCCAAGTCTTATGATTTCTTCGTCATTGAAATGAATACCGTGAGCCAGCCACACATCATCAGCCATCCAGCCAACACGTTCCAGGTAATCAACAGGACGCACACCAAAAAGTTCAATGCAGAAATCAGTTTCATCGTCTGTTTCTGCCAGATGAGTATGCAAACGAACATTTTTTGCACGGGCGAGTTGGGCACTTTGTTTCATCAGATCTTCAGTCACACTAAATGGCGAACAGGGAGCAAGGGCGATCTGAATCATAGCGCCCTCTTTTTCGTCATGATATTTGTCTATCACACGCTCACAGTCGACAAGAATGGCATCTTCGCCCTGGATGATGTTACGGGGAGGCAGGCCGCCATCATCTTCCCCCAGGCTCATGGAACCACGAGTGAGTGTGGTACGAATTCCGACTTGTTGTATGGCATCAACCTGTATGTCAAGGGCTTCGCGTGCTGCTTCCGGGAAGATATAATGATGGTCTGCTGCCGTGGTACAACCTGAAAGTAAGAGTTCCACTGCGGCAAGACGCGTTGAAACATGAATCATTTCTTCGGTGAGCCCTGCCCAGACAGGATAGAGGCTTTTGAGCCACGGAAATAATTCTTTGTTCAATGCACCGGGGCAGGCACGGGTAAGAGTTTGATAAAAATGGTGGTGCGTATTAATCAGGCCGGGAATTATAACGTGTTCAGAGGCATCAAAAATCTGGTCAACTTTTCCGGATGGCTGCCCACCTGAGGCAAGCAGCTCAACAATTTTGCTGTTTTCAACAACAATACCACCACTAGCGTCGGTGGTATCGTCTATACAAAGAGCAAGTGGATTTTCAAACCAGATCTTCATCCGCCAATCAACCCAACTTCTTTAATAACCCTGTTCGTTCATTGAAGGAATCGACCAGCTTATCAATGGTATCCATGGAATCATGAATACCAGTCCAGTAATCATGGTCATACCACTGAGCCTGGATTTCCTCATGGGTTTTCCCCTGTTGCTCTACCCAGGTAAAATATTTCAGATTGTGAATCCGTTTCCGATCCACATAGCTCAACTCCTGCATATTATCAGTTGACTCTCCAAGCATATAGCGATGAAAAACGGCAGCAGCATCTACGTTTGTGAATTCCCCTTCCTCTTCGGTCAATTCTGTTAGACGACTCTCGTACATTTCCATGGAATCCGTAGCCATGGTGACCATAACGTCCTGATCATCCATCTCATAGTATTTGGCAGTTTTTATGGCCGCGAGCACATTGGCAATACTGGATATTCCCAGAAGATGTAAGTCATTTACCAACTCTTCGGAAACACCCTGACTGATCAGGTATTCCTTACCGGCAGGTTCGTTAAACAGGCGAATCAGAGCCATGGGACCACAATCATCAATTGCGGTGACAACATCTGTATTTTTAGCATTATGAATCCAAGGAACATGTTTGTCACCGATGCCTTCAATACGATGTGCTCCGAATCCGTTATTCAAGAGAGTGGGACATTGCAGTGCCTCACTGGCTACAATTTTGGAGAGCGGAAACTGCTCTTTCATATAATCACCACAGGCAATCGTACCTCCGGAACCGGTATTGGAGACCGTGGCCCGAAAACGATCATTTGGGCCCATGGTTGCGGATAGCGCTTCCATCATGGCCCGACTGGTGACTTCGTAATGCCACAGGTAATTACCAAATTCATCAAACTGATTAAAAATAGACAATGCCTGGCCCGAATTCCGCAGCTCCCAGCATTTATCAAAGATTTCCTTCACATTGCTTTCAGAGCCCGGTGTCTTGATGGTTTCTCCAGCCACATCAGCCAGCCAGTCGAAGCGTTCCTGACTCATTCCCTCCGGTAAAATAGCGATGGAATCACAGGCCAGCAGGTTAGAGTCATAAGCACCTCCACGGCAATAATTGCCGGTACTGGGCCAGACAGCTTTCTGCAAAGTTGGATCAAACTGACCGGTGACCAGGCGGGGAACAAGACAGGCATAGGCGGCTCCAACCTTATGGGAGCCTGTGGGGAAATATTTGCCCAGCAAAATGACGATACGGGCATCAATACCAGTGAGTTCCTTTGGCAGAACCAGATAGTTCACAGCGCCAAATTTACCACCTTTTTCTTTGGGCTCGTTATGCCAGTTGATGCGGAACAGGTTCAGAGGATTCAAATCCCATAAACCAACATCTTCCAGTTGCTTTGTAATGGAATTCGGGATCAAATCCGGATTAATCATCTGCTTTAAGGTGGGGATGATGATGTTTTGTTCACGGGCACGCTGTACTGCGTTTTCAAGTTTTTGCTCATCGTGAATAGTTAAGTCGATTAAATCATTCATAGTCGTTCCTTATATCAGCCTGTTTTCCTGAATTGTTCGTTTTAATGTTTCTAAATTCGGCTCAATATGGTGAGCTCTGGAGCCAGCCATCTCAACCGAAGTCATGGTATTTTTAATATCTTTAAGGCCATTACCTGTATTCAAAACAACAATGCGCTCATCCGCTTGAACCAGACCATCTGCCACAGCTTTCACAAGACCCGCATAAGCGGCAGCCCCTGCTGGTTCGGCAAAGACACCGATGCCTCTGGCCAGTGTTGGAATGGCAGTTAAAATTTCGTCGTCACTGACACAGACATAGGCACCGTCTGTTTCACTCACAGCTGCAAGAGCCTTGATTCTATCTCTGGGCAGTCCGGCACTGATACTGTCTGCTACCGTAATACCTGATACAGGGGCTTTGGTGAGGATATCTTCGTTGTTTTTCCAGGCTTCAAACATATAATTACTTCCCTGTGCCTGCACGCCAATGAGGCGAGGCATATGATCAATCCAGCCAAGTTCCAGCAAATCTTTCAAGCCTTTGTGCAGTCCACCGATAATGCAGCCATCACCAACGCTGACAAAGATAGCATCCGGTGCATACCAGTTCAGTTGCTCACATATTTCATAGGCTGCTGTTTTCTTCCCTTCGGTCATATAGGGGTTGTAGCCGGTATTACGATTATACCAGCCATATTCGGCTGCTGCTTTCAGGCAAAGCTCAAAGGCATCGTCATAGGTTCCCTTGATCAGCATCACAGTGGAATTATAAACCAATAGCTGGGCAATTTTGGCAGGCGGTGCCGATTCCGGAACAAAGATAACATTGGCCTGTCCGACACTTGCACATATTCCGCTTAATGCGGCCGCAGCATTCCCTGTACTTGCCGTGGTGATGATTTCTGCGTCTTTTTCCTGTGCTTTCACAACAGCTACAGCACTGGCTCTGTCCTTAAAACTTCCCGTGGGTAGACGACCATCATCTTTTACCCACAAATGTTTCAACTGTAATTTTTCTGCGAGCCGGTCTACTTTATATAACGGTGTCCAGCCAATGGAGAGCGGCGGCACTTCAGCGTCTGGATCAACAGGCAGCAGCGGCTTGTAGCGCCATACACTGTAATCTGTACTTGCGGCAAGGCTTTCCCTGCTGATACGGGTTTTGATTAGATCAAAATCGTAGCATACATCCACAATTCCATCATTATGGTGATCTGGACAGATGTATTCAATTGCATCCGGGGCGTATTTTTTACCACAGATGAGGCATTTCAAATATTTTATATTATTGTTCATTATCTGTATAAAATGCTCGAACAAGTAAGGGGAGATAAGCTGTTAAAAACTCATCTCCCCCGATTTAAGGTAAAAATGCAGAGATAAAAAAATTACTTGGGAATATTTCCAAGAACACCTTCAACGTAGTAATTCATGCCAAGAAGATCCTTATCACTGAGAGATTTTCCGGCTTCAACAACAACTTTACCGCTCTGATCTTTGACAGGGCCCTGAAAAGGATGAAAAGAGCCGTCAGCAATGCCTTTTTTTGTTTTTTCAACAAGTACCACAACATCTGCAGGAACTGCAGAATTCATAGGTGCAAGCTCAATAGAACCTTCTTTAATGCCACTCCAGACCGCATCAGATTTCCACGTATTATCAAGCACAGCCTGTGTTGTTTTTGTGTAGAAGTCACCATAGACATGAGTGGCTGCAGTAAGGTGGGCTTTTGGGCCATATTTGGACATATCAGAATGGTAGGCGATGGAGTAAACACCTTTTTCTTCAGCTGTCAGGGTTGGAGCTGTTGAGTCGGTATGATGGGTGATAACATCTGCACCTTGAGTGATGAGTGCTTCAGATGCTTCGCGTTCTTTACCCGGATCAAACCATGAGTTCACCCAGATCACTTTTACCTGGATATCAGGATTAACTGACTTGGCACCAAGGGTAAATGCATTAATGCCACGAATAACTTCAGGAATTGGAAATGCAGCAACATAACCAAGGGTATTGGACTTTGTCATTTTTCCAGCCACGATTCCGGTAAGGTAGCGGCCTTCATAAAACCGACACATATAGGTACCCACATTTTTGGCTGTTTTGTATCCGGTGGAATGCTCAAAATGTTTTTTTGGGAACATTTTGGCAACTTTCAGGGTGGGATTCATATAACCAAATGAGGTGGTGAAAATAAGATCATGACCACTTTTTGCCAAGTCTCTGATGACACGTTCAGCCTCTGGGCCTTCCGGTACACTTTCGATAAATTTTGTTTCTATTTTGTCACCGAGATTTTTTTCAAGCTCGAGCCTTCCAAGATCATGCTGGTATGTCCAGCCAGCATCCCCAACCGGACTGATATAGACAAATCCTACTTTCAGTTTATCTTCAGCCGATGCAGACAGGGTAATTCCCGCCATACATGCCAGAAGAACAAAAACGGATAAGACATGTTTCTTTGTGACTGCCATCTGTTTCTCCTTTAATAGATTAATATTGTGATGATTATTCAAACAAAAACACGTTACAATAAAAGCTTACCAGTGCTTCAGGGTCGTTCAGACAAGGGCGTCAATTAGAGTTTTCCCTATATTGACACCCTTGTCTGGACGAACATGGAGTGCTGGTGAGCTTTTACTGATTGTCTGGATGGTAGGTTATACCTAGTGACGCCGGTGAATTCAATCGGATTGTATTCTGATCTCTTGAAATAAACACCAGCACAATAATCGTCGCAACATATGGCAGCATGGACAACAGCTGAGCCGGAATATCAATACCAAAGCCCTGCACATGAAACTGGGCAATTGTAATAGCACCAAAAAGGTAGGCTCCAAACATCACTCTTGCCGGTCTCCAGGTAGCAAACACGACCAGCGCAAGAGATACCCATCCCCTTCCAGCAACCATCCCTTCCACCCACATGGGGGTATAGGCAACTGAAAGATACGTCCCCCCCAGCCCTGCCATCGCACCACCAAACAGGACAGCCATATACCTGATCTTAATCACATTATAACCGAGTGCATGGGCAGATTTCGGGGCCTCACCAATCCCTCGCAGAATAAGACCCGATTTGCTTTTATATAAAAACCAGGAAATTGCGACAAACAACGCACCAGAGAAGTAAATAAGAATATCGAAGGAAAAGAAAAGTTGCCCGATAACAGGGATATCAGCCAGCATTGGAATATGGATTTCAGGAACTCCGGGAAGTGCAATACTGGTATATTCAAGACCAAGAAAGGCGCTCAATCCCACTCCAAAAATGGTTAACGCAAGCCCGCTGGCAACCTGATTTGCCATTAAGGTCAAGGTCAAAACAGCAAATATTCCTGCCATAAGTGCTCCTGCAGTCATCCCGCAAAGAACAGCGAACAGAAGGCTTCCGGTCTTTGCCATGGCAATAAACCCGGAAATTGCACCAACCAGCATCATACCTTCAACACCCAGGTTTAATACCCCTGATTTTTCGGTGATAAGCTCGCCAAGAGCTGCATAAACAAATGGTGTTCCAGCAGCAATTGCAGCGATCAGTATCTGAATAAATATATCAAAATCCATTATGCGATCTCCTGCTGCGGCGTATTCAGGCGCACCCGGTAGTTAATAAGGAAATCTGCTGCCAGAAGATAGAAAAGCAGCAAGCCCTGAAAGATCCCGGTCACCGCAGATGGCAGGTCAAGGTTCATCTGTCCTGATTCCCCGCCCAGATACAAAAGTGCCATAAGAAGACTTGAAAGGAAAATCCCTCCTGGATGCAGTCTTCCGACAAAGGCGACAATGATTGCAGCATAACCGTAGCCCGGTGACACAGAGGGCAGAAGCTGACCTATGGGTCCTGCAATTTCAAGAACTCCGGCAATGCCTGCTGTTACTCCACCTGATAAAAGTCCAATCCAGATCAATTTTTTGTATTGAAAACCGGCATATGATGCAGCTTTTTGGGCAAGCCCTGCCACCTGAATCTGGAATCCTGTAAAGCTTTTCAGTAAAAAAATCCAGCCAATAATAACACCTGCGAATACTAGAAGAACACCAAGATGAAACCGTGTTCCCTCTATGAGAATGGGCAGTATGGCAGAATCTGCAAAGAGAACAGATTGCGGAAAACCGTAGCCATCAGGATCTCTTAAGGGCCCATGAACCAGAAGGGCAAGGAGTAAAATCGCCACATAATTGAGCATAAGACTTACAAGAATCTCATTGGCATTAAAAACTGTTTTCAAAAAGGCGGGAATCGATGCCCATACTATTCCACCAAGAGCACCGGCAAGAATCATCAGGGGTAAAATAAAGAAGCCGTTACTGTCATTGAAAATAATCGCAATATAACCGCCAAACAGAGCGCCGACAGCAAGTTGTCCCTCGGCACCAATGTTCCAGATACTTGCCCTGAAACCAATCGCAAGCCCGGTTCCGATAAGCATGAGTGGCGAGGCTTTGATAAACAGCTCACCTATGCCGTACAAATCATTGATGGGTTCTACGAAGAAGGCATGAAAAGCCTCCATGGGATTTTTACCAAGCAGGGTGAAAATTATAAGCCCGCTGATAAGCATAAGAAGCGCTGCAATCAGGGGGGACATGTATTTCATGGTCTTTGATGGTTTTGACCGTGGTTCTATTTTAAGAAGCATGTTGTTCCTCATTCCGACTTGATTCCAGAGCTGCAGTATCAGTATCCGTTGGGCCACCCGGGAACATTCCGCTCATCCATATTCCTATATCCTCTTTGGTGGTTTCAGCCACATTGAGAGAAGGAGAGACGTGACCTTCTGCAATAACAATAAGGCGATCACATATTTCAAAAAGTTCATCGAGTTCTTCCGACACCACAAGAATTGCCGACCCATTGTTACGCAAGTCAATCATAGACTGGCGGATAATGTTGGCAGCACCAACATCAACGCCCCAGGTGGGCTGGGATACGACCAGAAGTGTCGGGGATTGCAGGATTTCACGTCCGGTAATATATTTTTGGATATTGCCGCCGGACAAACTGGTAATGGGATCATCCTTGGAACCACATTTCACAGCAAAATCAGTAATACATTTTTTTGCAAATTCAGCTGCCTTATTAAATTTAACCAAACCTTTATCAACCATTCCATGACGGTGCGCAGTGAGAATTGCATTATTGGAAAGTGACATTCCGGGAACGGCACCCCTTCCCAGGCGCTCCTCTGGAACAAACCCCATGCCTCTGTTGCGTCTCTCGTCAGGGTTTAAACGCCCGACAGCTTCGCCGCAAATTTTGATACAGTCATTATCCTCCACAGGTTTTTCTCCGCTGAGCGCGGAAAGTAATTCCTGCTGACCATTACCGGAAATACCTGCAATACCTAAAATCTCTCCACCATTTACAAAGAAACTAATTTTTTCAAGATCTGTTCCGAACTGATCAGATGAAGCCCTGGATAAATTTTGAACTCCAAGAAATTCCGCACCATCAATAACTGGTTTATCCTGGGAACAGACAGGAAGATCCTTGCCTATCATCATCTTGGCAAGACTTGTGGCAGTTTCGTCGGCTGGTATTGCATAACCTGTAACCTTACCACCCCTTATTATTGTGGCGCTGTGGCATAACTCCATTATTTCATCGAGCTTATGGCTGATATAGAGAATAGAGCAGCCTTCGTCTGCCAGACGCCGCAGAGTTTCAAACATTTTCCGAACAGCCTGGGGCGTTAAAACAGATGTGGGTTCATCCATAATCAGAAGCTTAGGCTGTTGAAGAAGACACCTGATTATCTCAACTCTCTGACGAAGCCCCACGGATAAAGAGTGAACCAGACGCCCCGGCTCAAGGGGCAGGCCATATTCTTCCGAGACATTTTTTATACGGACGGCCAATGAATCCATACTCGTATAATCATCCATCGCAAGGGCTATATTTTCGGTCACGGTTAATGTCTCAAACAGTGAGAAATGCTGGAAGACCATACCGATTCCAAGCTTTCTTGCGTGTGCCGGATTTTGGATAGAAACAGGCTCTCCGTTCCATAAAATCTGGCCCTTGTCCGGTTTCACAACACCATAAATCGCTTTCATCAGCGTACTTTTCCCAGCACCGTTTTCACCGAGAACTGCATGTATTTCTCCGGGTGCAATTGTCATATCAATGGAATCATTGGCAATGACTGAAGGGTAGATTTTAGTCATCCCTTTTAATTGAAGACGTGGCGTTTCACTCATTTTTTATCCGTTCGTATACAAGATTGCCATCAACCCAGGTGTGAAAAATACTTCTATCATCACCAAGTATAATGAGACTAAACAATAAATCCGCTACATTTTTTGACTTTTCTGATCGTTTGGCCTGCAGGGTAGTTGCCGCTGGATCAAGCACCACGAAATCGGCTTCTTTACCAATGGTGAAATTGCCAATTAGATGATCAAGAGAAAGTGCTTTGGCACCACCTAAAGTCGCTAAATAAAAAGCCTCATAAGCTGAGAACTTTTGTTTTTGCAACTGCATCACTTTATAGGCTTCGCTTAAGGTTTGCAGCATATTAAATGATGTACCGCCACCAATATCTGTTGCCATACCAACTTTTACTTTTTTATCCCGGGCGTGGTTAAGTTTAAATAAGCCACTTCCAAGAAACAGGTTGGATGTGGGGCAAAAAGCGATGGCAGAATCTGTTTTGTGCAGACAGTCCCATTCTTTTTCTTGCAGATGAATGCAATGAGCGAAAATACTGCGGGAACCAGTGAGCCCGTAATGATGATAAACATCCAGGTAATTTCCCTGCTCCGGGAATAATTTTTTTACCCATTCTATTTCATCCTGGTTCTCTGAAAGATGCGTCTGCACATAGGTATCGGGAAATTCTTTTTTTAGCTTTCCAGCCATCTCCAGCTGCTTATTCGTAGACGTTGGAGCAAAACGAGGGGTGATCGCATAGAGCAGACGCCCGCGTTTGTGCCATTTTTCTATCAGTTTTTTGCTTTCATTATAGCTGGTTTCAGGAGTATCAAGCAGGTAATCCGGAGCATTTCGATCCATCATTACTTTGCCTGCTATAATTCGCATATTGTTCTTTTCTGCCGCTGTAAAAAGTGCCTCCACCGACTCGGGATGAACAGTACAGAATACCAGCGCTGTGGTCGTTCCGTTACGCAAAAGCTGATCTATGAAAAAATCAGCCATTTGGGCCGCATACTTTTCCTCCTTGTACTGTTTTTCGGCGGGGAAGGCGTAATTGTCGAGCCACTCCAGCAACTGTTCACCATAAGCCCCCACAATCTCAGCCTGCGGGAAGTGAACATGAGCATCAATAAAGCCAGGTACTATCAGTTTGTCTTGATAGTTTTGAATGGAACACTTTTCAGGGATTTTATCTTTTCCCTCTTCCCATTCCCCAAACCATTCAACATGTCCATTACGCAACAACAACAAGCCATCTTCAATGTGCCGAAGCTTTTCTTCAAGCTCTGACGGAGAGTCAATACCATCTACAACATCCAGGAATTGCCCTCTAATGGCAGATAATGGCTGATCTTTCTCAATCATTTTTTACTGGCTGTCTCAACCGCATTAATAATGGTTTGATATCCAGTACAACGGCAAAGATTACCCGCATGACCTGTCTTGATCTCTTCACGGGAGAGATCTTTTCCTTTATTTTTTTCAAGGAAAGATGTTGTGG
This sequence comes from Thermodesulfobacteriota bacterium, assembly GCA_034722915.1. Taxonomy (GTDB): domain Bacteria; phylum Desulfobacterota; class Desulfobulbia; order Desulfobulbales; family Desulfocapsaceae; genus Desulfocapsa. The sequence continues at coordinate 39,703 of JAYEOK010000085.1, forward strand.
TCATAATAAGACCGGGAGTACAGAAACCACACTGCACAGCGCCCTCTTCCACGTAGGCATCCTGCACAGCAGAAAGCTTTCCATCCCTGCACTCACCTTCCGTGGTTCGTATTGCTGTATTATTCGCCCAGGTAGCCAGATAGAGGCAGGAGTCAATGGGGATGTCATCAACAAGAACAGTGCAGGCTCCACATTCCCCTACTCCACAGCCGTGTTTCACGCTGGTGTAACCAAGTTCTCGCAGCAGATCCATAAGAGATTTGCGCACATCCACATCCATCTCATACTTCCTGGTGTTAATTGTCAGTTTGATGTTCATGCTTTGCATTAGCCCATACCTCCCTGATTTTCCACTGCCTGCCGGGTTACTTTTTTTGCTAAGGTTCTGATTAGATGCAACCGAAAATCTTTGCTCGCCCGCCAGGAATCGCGAGGTTTGACATCCTCTTCAAGTGCGTCAACCATGGTTTGCAGTGTTTCCTCAGTAAGCTTTTTATTTTCAATGGCTTTTTCAGCATTTCTGCAGCGGATAGGAGTGGGGGCTGCAACTGTAAATGCAAGTTTAAGTGTTTCGATGATATCAGATTTCATCTTTACCGCGGCACCACAGCCAATGGTGGCAATGTCCATGGCTCCACGCATGGCATATTTATAATACGATGCACTGAAACCTTCATAATTTACAGGCCGAACACAAAAATATTTGAGCAGATCACCCTTTTGCAGGATTGTGCGCCCAGGACCTGTATGAAAACCATTAATAGACTCAGTTCGTTCACCTTCCGGCCCTTCTATTATCAAATCAAATTCATGGATCAGGGCTGCACAGGCACTATCCGCGCTTACTGCTCCATTACAGATATTTCCCCCCATGGTTCCACTGTTCCGAACCTGTGGGCCACCAATGGTAGCAAGGGATTCTGCAATAACGGGTACGTGTCCTTTGATGGCTTCATGTTCCATTATTTCAGTGAAGGTGGCAAGTGCCCCTATAAGGATATTTCCTTCCCCATCAATCTTTATTTCTTTAAGTTCACTTAATCCGTTGATGTCTACAAGACGACCATAGTCACTGTTACCACCATGGAGACGCACCAGGACATCAGTACCGCCTGCAATTATTTTTGCCTTCTCATCAGCAGCAAGTGCCTGCACTGCATCTTCCGCACTGCTGGCAAAATGATATTTTTCAATTGGAAACATTTTTTACACTCTCTTAAATTAGGCCCGCATTTTTAAAGTGCCGGAATAAAACCTTAGGGGTCATGGGTATTTCATTAATCTTCACACCAGTTGCATCCCAAATCGCATTACGGATGGCAGGCCCCTGAGAAATAATGGGCGGCTCTCCCAATGACTTATTGCCATAGGGACTGGTGGGATCAAAGGTTTCGACAAATGCACTCTCAAGATCCGGAATATCAACACAAGTGGGGATTTTATAATCAAGCAGATTGCCATTATAAATCCAGCCGCTTTCAGGATCGACCAGCAACTCTTCAAATAAGGCCATACCTACACCCATGGCCATTCCGCCATGAACCTGGCCCTCTGCAGAGAGTGGGTGAATAATTTTTCCTGCATCGTGAACATTAATGATCTGCTTAATGGTGACTGCGCACATCTCGATATCCACTTCAAGATCAACAAAGGTGCATCCATAACTTGGTGCATTTGTGCAGGTCTTGCTTGATACTTCAGCGGTTAATTGTCCACCGCGTTCTTTGTGGTAATAGCTGTCAAGGGCCAGATCCTGAAGATCAAGAAGCACACTTTCCGGCTGATCCTTTCGGATTATCTTTCCGCCAGATAGATCAAGGTTTTCTTTATCCTCGCCTGTCATCAGATGATAATGTTCAAGGATTTTTGCTTTTAGTTTTCCTGCCGCCTGGTGAACAGCAGGTGCAGCAACATAGGTTTGGCGTGAGGCATAGGCGCCGGGATCAAAGGGTGTTACGTCAGTATCCTGTTCAGAGACCACATGGATGGCATCATAGTCAATTCCAAGAGTTTCTGCGGCCATTTGGGCCAACGCCGTATCAGATCCCTGGCCAATTTCCGTGGCTCCAATCTGCATGTGTACTGATCCGTCCTGATTCAAAATCAATCGGCAACCGGCAATTTCAACACAGGCAGGATACGTACCGGAACCATAGCTGAATGATGCAACTCCGAGCCCACGACGAATATTGCCTTCCTCCTTTCTATACCTTTCTTTTTTGGCTTCCCAGTCTATGGCTTCACGCCCTTTTTCCAAACATTCTATCATCCCTACGGCATGTTTCTTATCACCGATTTTTGAAATAATATCACCGGGACGGGCAGAATTTTTGATTCGAAAGTCAACGGAATCCATTCCCAGCTCCCTGGCTACCTCTTCAAGCACACTTTCAACACCAAAAAAAAGCTGGGGCGAACCATAGGCACGCATGGCGCCAGCCGCAGGAACATTCCCGTAATGGGTAGTCGCGGAAAACTTTGACACACTGCGCGGATACAAATTACAGAATTTTGAACCTGCAGCCATGGGAATGGAATGACCATGGGAAGCATAAGCCCCTGTATTATTAATCACATTAAGATCAATAAATTTAATGACACCATCGTTTGTTACCCCGGCACGGGCAGTAACAGTCTGAGAATGACGGGTACGGGTGGCAACAAGGCCTTCTTCCCGTTCAAGCTCAATTTTGACCGGGGCACCACCAAGTTTCGTACTCAAAAATGCAACCATGGGCTCAAGCACAACATCCTGCTTATTGCCAAAGCCGCCACCAATATATGGTTTAATAACCCGGATTCTTGCCCATGGCATATCAAGCGCCTGGCCAACGATTCTACGGCAGATATGTGGAATCTGTGTGGAACTGACAATGACAAGATGATCACTATCATCCATATAGGCATACGCTGTATGGTTTTCCAGATGACAATGCAGAACAATGGGAGTGCTGAATGTACCCTCAACAATGATGTCCGTCTCTTTTTCGGCATCCGCAAGTTTTCCGCCAATTTCAAAAGTAGTGAACTTAATTATGTTCCCACCTTTGTGTATAGCCGGAGCATCCTTAGCCATTGCAGCCTCAGAAGTGACACAAACCGGTAGCTCTTCATACTCAACAACCACTGCTTTTGCGGCTTTTGCAGCAGTAAGGTGATCACGGGCAACAACAATGGCCACTTCATCACCATGATAACGAACATGATCAGTCAGAAGCAATCTGTCCGCAACATCCTGATGATCGGGATCTAGCGAAAAGGGATGCCCTGCTGTGGGGAAAAGAGTTTTGGGAACATCCTCATGGGTAAAAACGGCCTCCACGCCAGGGATGGCCAATGCAGCAGCCTTGTCAATACTTTTAACAAGGCCGTGTGCAATGGGGCTCCTGACGTATTTTGCCTGCAACATACCGGGCATACTGAAATCGTCAGTATAACGGGTTTTGCCGGTAACCTTTGCCCTGACATCCTTGCGTATATGTGATTGTCCTACTGCCATTATCAGATCTCCGTGACTGATTTAATTTTAAAACAAAAAACGAGCACCAATATTACTTCTCGTGCTAAGCCTCCCAGCCCTGCTTGGCTTCTATTTCATCGAACTGACTTTCCTCACAGTGGCTTTAATCGTTAAAAGCACAATATCAGAACTCTTGATCCAGTATGATAGGATGTTTTAGTGCCTTACAGAATATTTTCTTGTTTTTTTTGAACATATTCTGATAAGGCACTTAGGAACGTACATTAAATAACCTGAACATCTTTCTTGCCCTTTGTTCCGCCAGCAATACTTTAAAAACCGTTACATACAGGGAGTATGCAAAGCTTTTTAAAGTGTCGCTGACGAAAAAATTGC